>VGTA01000386.1 GCA_016874875.1 Deltaproteobacteria bacterium
ACGCCCCTCAAGGTGTCAAAAGCCTCAGGGTGTCCACAACAGATTTCACGCGCCCCGCCCTCAGCGCCCCGCCCTCAGCGCCCCGCCCTCAGCGCCCCTTCGGCGCGGCGCCCCCCTTCAGCGAATCGCTCAGTTCCTGCAGTCCATCCAGGCGCACCTCAAAGGCCGCCCGCAAGACCACCTCCATGAGCGCCGCCTCGTCCGCCTTTTGGATGTGCCGCCCCCCCCCCGCCGCCGCCACCGCCGCGTGCTCCTTGAGCACCACCTCGTCATACTCGCGCGTGACCTCGCGGCGCTCGCCGTAGCCGTCGGGGAGGGTGGAGGAGATGTGCACGAAGCCGCCCTCCTTGCGGAAGCCCGCGGCGAGCTCCACGCAGCGCTTGGCCTTGGGTGACTGCGTGGCGGCGTCTGAGACGATGGCGATGAGGCGAATCGAGCCCTTGCGCCAGCTGGTGTGCTTGAGGGTGTGCTCGATGCCGCCGCACATCCACTCCGGGCGGTCCTTGTCGCGCGCGGTGCTCATCGCCTTGATGCCGCTCAGGAAGGCGCGCAGGGCGTCCTCGTTGTCGCTCAGGTCCTTGTGCTCCACGCGCAGCTCGGGGCGCTCGTTCTTGTCGCGAAACACGGTCACGCCCACCCGCGCCGAGGGGCTCACGATGCGCAGCGCCCGAATCGCGGTCTTGATGTTGTCGCGCGCCGCGTCGAGGCTCGGCTGCATGGACTTGGTGCCGTCGATCAGCAGCATCACGTCCACGGGGCGCGCGGTGGCGGGGTTGAGTTGATGGATGACGTCGGTGACTTGTGTTGTCTGATCATTGAGTCTCTCCTCGGCGGCGGCGAGGGCGCGCGCGAGCGTCTCGAGCTGCGCGCCGAGGTCGCGGCGCTCCCCCTCCGCCGCGCGCCGCTGCGAGTCGAGGGCGCGCCCCTGCTCGTCGAGCCGCGCGGTGAGGGCGCTCACCTGCCCCGCGAGGCGCTCAGCGTCGCGCGTCAGCTGGTCGCGCGCGCGCTCGAGGCGCCGCGCGCGCTCCTCGGCGCTCATGCGGCCCGTCGCCTCCTGCTCGCTGAGCTGCGCCTGCAGGGCGATCTCGTCGCGCATGAACATCGACGCCACCATAAAGATGAGCATCATGCAGCCGAGGGCGGTGGTGAGGAGGTCGGCGAGGGGCATGCCGAACGAGTCCCCCTCGCTCTGGGGGCGCGCGCGCCCCCCGCGGCGCGGCGCGGCGCGCATCAGCGGCGCTCCGCGGCGCGACTCAAGACCAGCGGGCGCTCCCCCTGCTCGTGGAGCAGCGCGAGGTGCCGCTCGAGGGCGTCGAGGCGGCGCGCGAGCTCAGGGGGCAGCCCGCCGCGCTCGCGCGCCAGCTCGCGCAGGCGCTCCGCGGCCCCCTCGCTCACGCGCGAGAGGGCGGCGAGGCGCTCGTCGGCGACGCGCGCCGCCTCAGCGAGGGCGCCCAGCGCCGCCGCGATCAGCTCCGCCTCCCGCGCCCGCTGCGCCGCGCGCCGCCCCTCCTCCCCCTCGCCGGCGCCGAGACTCTGCAGGTCGAGCGACTCGAGCCAGCCCGCCCCCACCTGCGCGTCGAGGTCCGACAAGAGGCGCTCGTCCGCCCGCTCGAGCGTCACCTCGATGAGCTTGAGCGGCACCACGAGCGAGAGCGCCACGAGGGTGGTGTCGAAGGCGGTGGCGAGGCCCGCCACCGCGGGGCCGAGGGACGAGAGGTTGGCCCCCGAGCCGGCGATGAGCACGTCAAACGACGAGATCGAGGCGCTCATGCCCACCACGGTGCCAAAGAAGCCCGAGAGCGGCACGAGCCACAGAATCGCTGTGAGGGCCTTGTATTCGCTGTGGACGTCGGCGTGACAGGCGTCGAGGGCGCGCTCGGCGGCGGGCATCACCGCCTCGAGGCGCGCCCCGCCCTCCCGCCCCGCCCGCCGCGCCTCCCCGTGGAGGGCGGTGAGGGCGCTGAGCGCGAGGCGCCCGGCGAGGGAGGGCGCGAGCGGGGCGAGGGGGGAGCGCAGGTCGGCGAGGGAGGGCTCGGCGCGGGTGGCCACGCGGCGCAGGACGTCGCTCACCGCCGCCGGCGCGAGGAGGCGCCGCGCGAGGGCGAGCTGCGCGCGCTCCCAGCGCTGCGCGCGCAGGCGGCTGTAGGCGAGGGCGACGCCCCAAAAGAAGAGGGCGAGCGTGACCGCCTGGCTGAGGGGGCTGCGCACAAAGACGGCGCGCGCGCCGCTGTGGTCGGGCAGCGCGTAGGCGACGCCGAGGACCGCGGCGGCGCCGAGGGCGGCGGTGAGCGGCGGCAGCGCGGCGCTCAGCCCTGCGCTCAGGCCCATGCCCCCCCCCTCCGCCGCCCACCCCTGCGCCGCCCTCCCCTCCCCCGCGCGCGAGGAGGGCGAGAAGCGCGTCGTGGGCCCCGCGCCCTCGCTCGCCCCGGGGGCGCGCGCCCCCCGGGCGGGCGAGGCGTCGCGCTCTTCGCGCTCTTCGCGCTCTTCGCGCCCATCGCGCCCATCGCGCCCATCGCGCCCATCGCGCTCATCGCGCTCATCGCGCAGATCGCGCCCATCGCGCCCATCGCGCTCATCGCTAAAGCGGGGGCCCTCTGATGCGCGCGGGGGCGCGAGGGCCGGGCCGCGGGCGGGCCCTGACTCTTGGCTCATGGCAGACTCCTCAGGCGACGCGCGTGCGTCCACCTGCGTAGAGCCTAGAGACGCGCCGCGCGTCTCGCAAGGCTGAAGGGCGAGGGGCGCGAGCGGCGCGCAGGCGGCTGAGGCGGCGGCGGGCGCTATGAGCCCTTGCGCAGGCGGCGCGGGCGGCGCACTAGCTGCACGCTCGTGTCCTCGGTGGCGCTCGGGCGCGCGAGCTCCCCGTTGAGCGAGAGGCGCAGGTCCTTGCCCACCTTAAAGAAGGGCGACAGCTTGGAGGCCACGCGCACCGCCTCGCCCGTCTTGGGGTTGCGCCCCGTGTAAGAGCCATAGTCGCGCACCTCAAACGTCCCAAACCCCCTCACCTCCACCCGGTCGCCCCGCTCAAGGGCGCGCTGAACCGACCCGAGGACTGAGTTTAAAACCTCCTCCGCCTGCCCTATACTGCACCCGCAGCGCGCCGCGAGGCGCTCGATCAGCTGCGCTTTCGTCATAACTGTTCTCCAATGTGAGGATTCCCGCTCTTGGGGATAAAAGGTCTCGTTTTTGACCACTTGTTCACTTTAGAATCAACCAAAAAGTGTTTGGTTTCTCGTCACCTCATAAACACTTAAAAAATACTTAAAAATCATTGAAAATGCGCCCTATGCCTCCAGCCCAACAAGAATCTCTCTCAAGAGCGGTCGCTCAGGGCGCTAGCCAGCCGCCCCCGCTGCGGGTCAGCGTCGTGATTCCCGCCTACAACGAAGAGGAGTCGCTGCCGGGGACGCTCGCGGCGCTCAGCGGGGAGCGCGAGGGGCTGAGGGCGGCGGGGGTTGAGGTGGCGCGCGTGGTGGTGGGCAACAACAACAGCGCCGACGCCACCGCCGCGGTGGCGGCCGCCGGGGGGGCGGAGGTGGCGTTCTGCGCGCGCCGGGGCTATGGGGGCGCGTGCTGGGCGGCGCTTGAGGCGCTGGCGAGCGACCCGCCCGACGCGGTGGTCTTTATGGACGCTGACGGCGCCGACGACCCGCGCGACCTCGAGGCGCTGCTAGCGCCCCTGCGCCGGGGGGAGGCGGAGCTGGTGGTGGGCTCGCGCGTGTCGCGGGCGGCGCCGGGGGCGCTGACGCGGACGCAGCGCTTTGGTAACGCGCTCTCGTGTCGCCTCCTGTGGTGGCTCTTTGGGGCGCGCTTCACCGACCTCGGCCCCCTGCGCGCGGCGCGCTGGGGCGCGCTGATGGCGCTGGCGATGCGCGACCGTGATTTTGGCTGGACGGTGGAGATGCAGGCGCGCGCAGCGCGCCTCGGGGTGCGCTGCGCGGAGGTGAGCGTGGCGTACTGGCCGCGGCGGGCTGGGGTGAGCAAGGTGTCGGGCGACCTGCGGGGGGCGGCGCGGGCGGGGGTGAAGATTCTGTGGACGATCGGGCGCGAGCGGCTGGCGGGGCGGGGGCGCGCGGCGCCGCCGCCGGCGCTGACGCCGGCGCTGGTGGCGCGCGCGGGGCGGCGCTGGCTTGAGGGGCGCGAGGAGGCGCTCCGCGAGGAGGCGCTCCGCGAGTGGCGCGCGGCGGGGGAGGAGGGGCCGCTGCCGTCGTGGGTGTGCGCGGCGGGGCTGGCGGCGCGCCTCTTTGAGGGCGCGTGGGGGGCGCGTCTGCACGCGCGCCTCGTGGCGCTCTTGGGGCCGGGACTCCCTGAGCGCCCGGCGCCCTCGTGCGCGGAGGAGCAGACCCCCCTGCTCTCGGCGGCGCTCGCGCCCCTGGCGGGGGCGCTAGAGACGGCGCGGGCGGTGACGCGGGCGAGGGCGCTAGAGGAGGCGCTAGAGGAGGCGCTAGCGGAGGCGCTAGAGGAGGCGCTGGTGGCGGGGTGGGAGAGGGTGGGGGTGGGCGGGGTCCTGC
>VGTA01000387.1 GCA_016874875.1 Deltaproteobacteria bacterium
GAGCCCGCAGAGCCCATCGAGCCCGCAGAGCCCACAGAGATCGCAGCGCCCATAGCGCCCGCAGAGCCCACCGCGCCCACCGCGCCCGCCGCGCCCACCGCGCTAGACCCCGCCGCGCCCCCACGGATCGCGGCGCCGACGGCGCTCTTGGGGGTGGAGGGCCTGCCGCGCATCACGAGCGCGCAGCGGCGGGGGGTGACGCCGCGGGTGGCGCTCGTGCTGCCGCAGCTCGGGGCGACGCAGGGCGCCCTCGCGCAGCGCCTCGCGGAGCTCGCGCCGCTGGCGGCGCGGCGGCGGGAGCGCCAGGGGCTGCCGTTTCAGGTGGAGGTCCTGCGACCGCAGGGACTCGCGGCGCTCGACGCGGCGCTCGGGGCGCTCGACCCAGGGGCGCATGTGGTGGTGGGGCTAGGGCTCTCGACGGAGGAGCGCGACGCCTTTGCGCGCGGAGCGCGGGCGCACGGGCGCCCCACGGTGCTGCTCACGCCTCACCCAGTGGGGGGGGCGGGGGAGGCGGGGGAGGGGGGGCCGCCCGTGTGGCGCCTGTTCGCCGCCGTGCCCCTCATCGCCGAGTCGCTCGTGCGGGTGGGCGCGGAGGCGGGGGCGCGGCGCGTGGGGGTGGTGGCGGTGCCCGGGCCCGGGGGGGCGCTCATCGCCGAGGCGCTGCGCGCCAGCGCTGAGGCGCGCGGCCTGCGGGTGGTGGGCGTGGAGCGCGCCGCCCCCGACGGCGGCTGGCCCGCCCTCGCCACCCGCGTCAAGGCCTGGGGCGCCGACACGCTCGTCTTGGCGCTCAACCCCACCGAGGCGGCGCAGCTCGCCTCCCACCTCGCCGCCCTCGGCCTCTGGTCGGCGCCGCCCGCCGTCTTTGAGGGCGACCTCGCGCCCCACGAGGCGCCTGACCACAAGCTCGCCCGCCTGCTCCTGTGGCCCTCCGCCTACGAGCAGCGCCTCCTCGACCAGGCCGGGCGCTACCTCGAGGGCGCGCGCGGCGTCAGCCCCGTCCTGCGCGAGCGGGACGCCTTTAAGGCGCTCGACGCCGAGGCGGCCGAGGAGCTCACCCGCGGCGCTAACCTCGCCGATCCGCTGCTCTTGGACCTCCTAGAGGCGCTCGACGAGCCCCTGCGCGTCAGCCTCGCCCTCCGCCGCCCCCTCGCGCCGCTCCTGCGCCCCCTCACGCTCACTCCGCCTATCCTCCCCCCCCTGCGCTTTGACGGCCCCGACCTCCTGCGCGACCTGTGGGTCTTTGAGGTCTCCCAGCAGCGTTTCGCCCCACGCGAGCGCCTCGCCGCCGCGCCCGCTCCCTCGGGGGGCGCTCAGGGAGGCGCTCAGGGGGGCGCTCAGGGGGACGCTCAGGGGGTCGACACGCGCGCCGTGAGCGAGTAGGTCTGCGGCCCCTCGCCGCGGAAGAGGCGCACGTCGAGCACATAGAGCCCGCCGCCGCCCGGGGGCACATCATACGACACCATCTCTAGGTTGCCGTACCCGAAGCTGATGTCCACCGAATCGCCGCGCGGGTCAAAGAGGCTGATGTCGATGTCGCCGTCGTCGTGGGTGAAGCGCACCTCCACCTCCACCCGCTCCCCGTCGGCGAGGGAGAGGACGTAGAAATCGGGCTCGCAGAGCGCCAGCCCCGTCAGCGTCGCCGGCAGGGGCAGGGGGCGCGCGCGGTCGAAGGAGTCGTTGGGGTCAAAGGAGTCCACGCAGGCGTCGGCGGGGAGCGCCGAGGGCGTCACCTGCACGTCGAGCGTATAGTCGCCCGCGGCGGCGGCGGTGGCGCCAAAGACGCTCAGGTACACCGGGCCCGCGGCGGGGATGAGCGCGCGCACCTCCTCGGCGTCGCTCACCCCCACCGACGTGTCGAGGGGCACCCCCGTCGCGTCGAGCAGGTAGAGGTCGAGGTCGCCGCGCGCGAAAGAGTACGCCAGCGCCCCCCGCACCTCGCTCGGCGCTGGCACGTCCACCCGGAACAGGTCGGCGTTGTCGGGGCACACGGCCCCCGCGTAGACCCCCGGGGCGGCGGCGGTGGCGTTGACGAAGACGTCGTTGGGCTCCCGGGCGTCGTCGACGCAGGCGGGGGGCGGGGGGGGCGGGGGCGGGTCGGTGGGGTCGGGCGGGTCCACCGGGTCGGCGGGGTCGGGGTTGACCTCCCCCACGCCGCCGCACAGCCCTCGCGTGCACGTGACCCCCGCCCCGCACTGCGAATCCTGCTGGCAGAGCGCCCCGGGCAGATTCTGCTCTAGCGTGAGGCTGTAGCGATTCTGCGAGAACTGCCCGTTGGCCGACGCCACGCGCACCCAGACCCGCCGCGCAGCGCGCTCGGGCAGGACGCTCACGAAGGCGTCGCCGAGGGGCGCGTCCACCTCCACGGCGGCGCGGAGCACGCTGCTCGCCTCGTAGAGGCGCAGGTTGAGGAGGCCCGCCGCGGGCTGCGAGCGCAGGCCCACGCGCAGCGACACCTGCGCGGGCACCGCCAGCTCATACCAGTCGATGTCGAGGGGGCAGACGGTGAGGTCGTCGATGCGCTGCGTGCCCACCGCCAGCGGCGTGGCGCCCTCCACGACGTTGTTGCTCGCGGCGCCCGCGGGCCCCTCGAAATCGTCGGGGGCGCACGAGAAGATCGAGCAGCGCAGGTCGCGCGGGTCGCAGAGGGCGCCGGCGGGGCACTGCACGCCAGCGCAGGGGTCGTCGTAGAGGCAGTCGCCCCCCTCGCACACCCAGCCGCGCACGCACTCCACCTCCCGGCAGGGGTCGACGCAGGCGCCGCTGGCGGGGTTGCACACAAAGGGCTCTGGGCAAGTCACGCGGGCGCACAGGTCCACGCACCGCCCCGTGCGCGCGTCGCACACCTCCTCGCCGCCGCACAGCACCCCATCGCACTGCGCCACGCACTCCCCCGTGCGCGGCGAGCAGCGCAGCGCCCCGGGGCACGACACGCCCTCACAGCGGTCCACGCACGCCCCCGTCTCCGGGGTGCAGCGCTCCTCGGGGGCGCACGCGGCGGCGGCGCAGAGGTCCACGCACTCCCCGCCGGCGCAGCTCAGCCCCTCGGCGCAGCGCACCTCAGCGCAGGGGTCCACGCACTCCCCGCCCTCGCACACGCGCCCCGCCTCGCACACGACCCCCGCGCACGCCTCCACGCAGTCGCCCCGCGCGTCACACCGGTAGCCGGGGGCGCAGATCTGCCCCTCGCACGCCTCCACGGGGCCCGCGTCGGGCAGGAGCGCGTCGGCGGGCGGCGGGGGCGGGGGCGCGCCGCGGTCGGGGGCACCGAGGTCAGCGCTCGGCGCCGCCACCTGCGTGGGCGGCGGGTCGCCGCAGGCGGCGAGGGCGAGCAGCGCGAGGGCGAGCGGCGCGAGGGTGAGCGGCGCTAGGGCGAGCGGGCAGGGGCGCATAGGCGGAGTCCTTTGGGCGGGAGGGGCGCGGGGCGCGGGGGGCAGCGCGCGTTTCGTCACAGATCTCCTGAAATGTCAAATGTCAAATGTCATCTTCACTCAACGGTGACACCCTCACTCAACGATCTTGGATCTTTATCTTGATCTTTGCCCCAGGGGGCCCCGGGGGGCTGTGGCGCTCAACGAGCGGCGTCCCCCCCCGCGACCTGCGCCGCCAGCGCCCCCTCGAGCCAGCGCCGCGCCTCCTCGCAGAGCGCCGCGCCGTCGTCGCCGCGGAGCAGCGCGGCGCGGTACGTGACGCGCGCACGCACGCGCCCGCCCCTAAAGACGCGCATGAAGTTGCGCACCACGGGCTCCTCGCCCACCCACACCGCCTCCGGGTCATCGAGCTCAAGCGACACGAGCTGGATGGGGAGGTCCCCCTGCGCCGCCTCATGGAACATGCCCGGCTTGAGCGGCAGCAGCTCGCCTCGCCCCACCGTCGTGCCCTCCGCGAACACCAACACCGAGAGCCCCTCCGCGAGGCGCGCGCGGAGCTGCTCGCGGGACGCCTGCCGGCTCTCGGGGCTAGCGCGGTCCACAAACACCGTGCGCGCCGCCGCCGCCGCCCAGCCGATGATGGGCCACGACCGCAGCTCCGCCTTCGACAAAAATACGCACGGCTTGAGACCCATGAGGATGGGGATGTCGGCGTAGGAGCGGTGGTTGGCGATGAGGAGCGCGCCCCCAGCCGCGGGGGCGCCCGTGAGGGTGACCTCGATGTTCATGAGGCGCGTGAGCTGCCGCCCCCACGAGCCCATGACGCGGTAGCGGAAGGCGTGGGCGCGCGCGGGGGTGAAGGCGAGCAGGGTGGCGTGCCACAGGGTGCTGAGGGCGATGAGCGCGCCGCGCACGACGGCGCGCAGGAGGGCGGGGCGGGGGAGGGCGGGGCGGTCGCTGGGGGGCGGGGAGGGGGCTGTCATGATCGGTCCGCTCTGTGGTGGGGCGCGCGGGGGGGGGCGCGCCGAGGTGGCGCTGTGCTATGTCAGCACATCTACCACACACCGCCCCCCCGCGCGGAGACTCAGCAGATGACGAGCACCGCAGCCCCCCCCGCCCGCTGGGCGACGCGCCCC
>VGTA01000388.1 GCA_016874875.1 Deltaproteobacteria bacterium
CAGGGAGGCGCCCTGCGAGGCGCCCTGCGAGGCGCCCTGCGAGGCGCCCTGCGAGGCGCCCTGCGAGGCGCCCTGCGAGGCGCCCTGCGAGGCGCCCTGCGAGGCGCCCTGCGAGGCGCCCTCACCGTCCGCGTCCCCCTCCGCCCACACCACAGGAGGCGCGTAGCGCGCCGCCGGGAGCCAGAGCGCCGCCGCGCCTCCCGGGAGCGCCAGCGGCAGCGCCCAGCGCCCCTCCCGCGCCCCGCCCTCCTCCGCGAGCGAGTAGCCAGCGGGCTCCTCCGCGGCCAGCTGCGCGCGCAGGAGCGCGCAGCGGTTGGGCCACACCTCGCGCAGCGCCCCCCGCGTCTCCCACAGCGCTAGGGAGGCGGCGAGGACGCCAGCCGCGCCCCACGCGCTCATGCCCTCCGGGCGCCGCGGGTCAAGCCAGCGCCAGGGGGCGGGGGGGCGCCCCGTCGGCGCGGGCTCGGGCTCACCGGGGGCGGGGGGCGGGGAGGGGGGGGGCGAGGGCGGAGGGCTCAGAAGTGCCATGGGAACTTGCTGTAGTCCTGCTTGCGCTTCTCGAGGAAGGCGTCGCGGCCCTCCTGCGCCTCCTCGGTGCCGTAGGCGAGGCGGGTGGCCTCGCCGGCGAACAGCTGTTGCCCCACGAGCCCGTCGTCGGGGAGGTTGAAGGCGTACTTGAGCATGCGCTGCGCGGTGGGGCTCTTGCCGTTGATCGCCTCCGCCCAGCGGAGCGCCTCGCGCTCGAGCTCGGCGTGGGGGACGACCTTGTTGACCATGCCCATAGCCGCCGCTTCCCGCGCGCTGTAGTTGAAGCCGCAGAAGAAGATCTCCCGCGCCTTCTTCTGACCCACCTGCCGCGCCAGCAGGGCGGAGCCGTACCCGCCGTCAAAGCTGGCGACGTCGGCGTCGGTCTGCTTGAAGATGGCGTGCTCCTCGCTGGCCAGCGTCAGGTCGCACACCACGTGCAGGCTGTGGCCGCCCCCCACCGCCCACCCCGGCACGACCGCGATCACCACCTTGGGCATAAAGCGAATCAGGCGCTGCACCTCAAGGATGTGCAGTCGCCCGAGGCGCGCGAGGCCCTGCGCGCCGCCCTCCGCGCCGCCCTCCGCGCCGCCCTCCGCGCCCCCCTCCGCGTACATATAGCCGTCCTTGCCGCGGATCCGCTGGTCACCCCCCGAGCAGAACGCCCAGCCGCCGTCCTTGGGCGAGGGGCCATTGCCGGTCAGCAGCACGCAGCCCACGTCGCTCCACTGCCGCGCGTGGTCGAGGGCGACGTAGAGCTCGTCCACGGTCTGCGGGCGGAAGGCGTTGCGGACCTCGGGGCGGTTGAAGGCCACGCGCACGGTCCCGTGCGCCTTGGCGCGGTGGTAGGTGATGTCTTGAAAGTCAAACCCTGAGACGGCCTCCCAGGCCCCTGCGTCAAAGATCTCTGAGCTCATCGCGCGCTCCTCGCGGTCGGTGGGGGGGGTGAGCGCTGCACTCTAGCATAGACTTGAGGGGCGCTTCGCGCTATGATGCTCTCGCGTGCGCTCAGAGCGCGCGCGACGCGCTGTCTAAAGCTGTTAAAGATTCAATCCTCTAGAGGACTTATGAGCAAAAACTCCGCCCTCCCGCTCCCCCCTCGCGCGCTCCTCTTGGGCGCCCTCCTCGCTGGCGCGCTCAGCCCCTGCGCCCTCGCGCCGCGGGACGCGCGCGCGGCTGAGTGGACGGACGTGATCGACGCGGCGGACGGCGATGACCCCTTCGACATCACCGCAGAGGTGTTCTACCGGCGCCACCTGCGCCGCGCCAAGATCACCCGCGAGTACAACTGCGATCGCCTCGCGCGCCCCGAGGACCAGTCCACCTGCCAGGGCGCCCCCGAGGGCGGGCAGGTGGTCCACGTCAAGGAGCTCCGCTACCAGCGCTGGACGCACGAGATGGTCCCCCGCCTCCAGGTAGGGCTTTGGAAGGACCTCGCGCTCCTCATCGAGGCGCCCGTGGTGATGCAGGACGAGCAGGAGGTGCGCTACGCCGGCAACGGCGGCGACACGTCCCCCGACGGCTCCCCGGCCATCGACCCCGCCAACAGCAGCGTGGCCCCCGACAGCGGCCAGCAGCTGTTCGCGGTCCCCACCCAGCTCCCCGTGCGCTCGGGCTTCGGCGACATGCTCTTTAAGGTCCGCTTCGCCCCCGTGAGCCACGAGCGCGACAGCTCCCGCGGCGAGTGGGTGCTCGAGGCGGGCTACCGCGCGCCCACGGGCACGCCCATGAAGTTTGGGAACGTGGGCGTGGGGCGCGGCGTGCACGAGCTCGAGCTGGGCACGTCGTTCTCGCGCCGCTACCGCTACATCGAGCCCTACTCGAGCTTCCTCGTGAACCTGCCCGTGGGCGCCTCCGTCAAGTCGCCGTTTCAGCAGTATGCGGGGAGCCAGGAGTACATCACGCCCGGCCTGCGCGCGCGCTTTGACTTTGGCGCGGAGCTGATTCCCTACTTCAACCGTCGGACGGGGATGAAGTTCTTTATCAACCTCGGCCTCGGCGCCGCCTACCAAGGCGAGGGGCGCGACTACAGCGAGCTGTTTGACGCCCTTGCCATCGGCGGCAACGCCTGCCGCGCCGACCCCAACAACATCACCGGCAACCGCGACAACAAGAACAACTGCGCCTTCTACAACCCCGAGGCGCGCTTCGGCAACCCCGCCCCGCAGGCCCCCGCCGCCTTTGACGGCGTGACCACCGTGGAGCAGTTCGTGACGGTGCGCGGCAACATCGGCTTTGGGCTCCACGTGTCGCAGAACGTCAAGTTCGGCGCCTCCGTCGCCCTCGCCCACGAGACGGAGCACAACCTCACCAACTCCGAGATCGGGCGCGACCTGTACAAGGCCACCCCCGAGGAGCAGGGCGTGCTGACGCCGGCGCGCACGCCCGAGGAGGCGCAGGAGCACAACCCCACCTTCACCCCGTCGGTGGACACCATCGGCCGCCGCATCCGCGTGGAGGAGACCACGGTGTTCTCAGCGGCGTTCACGCTGGCGGTGATGTTCTGAGGGGCGAGGGGGGCCAGGGCGCTTAGTGGCGCATAAACAGGTCGCGCGCGAGGTCCCTGATCCCCTGCGGGATCGCCCAGAAGCGGTAGGGCGCGTGAGATGAGAGGCCGTTGTGGCTCTCAAGGAAGTCGCGCACCTGCCCTCGCAGCTGAGACTTCATCACCACCCCCGCGAACACCGCGTGGATGTGAGGGGCCTAGTCCGCGGGCTAGCCGTCCATGCTCGGCTGGCGCTACCAGGCGGCGAAGCCGTTGCGCCCGAGGGCGTCGAGCAGGTCTCGAATCTGCGCCTCGCTGCCACGCCATCGGCGGCGCGGCGTCGCTCGGCGAGCCGCTCAGGCCCCCGCCCTGCGCGCCGCCTTACGCGCCGCCCTGCGTGACCTCAGCGCAGCCCAAGGGAGGGTAGGGCCAAGAGGGGGCAGAGCGCCAAGAGGGGCGCGCGCGCCGCGCGGCGGGGGGGGCGGGGCGCGCGGGGGAGGGGGCGGCGGGGTCACAGGTCACGGTCGAGCTCCTCAGCGGCGATGACGAGCGCGCCGAGTCCCTCCGCCTCAGCGCGCAGGAGGGGCGCGCGCCCGTGGTCCACAAACACCCCCCCCGCGCTCACGCGCATGAGGGGCAGGTCATAGCGAGAGTCCCCCACCATCACCAGCGGCGGCGCCCCGAGCTGCGCCAAGAAGCGCGCGCGCTTGCCGTCCTCGATGGGGCAGGGCTCCACGGGGCGCGTCGAGAGCGCCCCGCCCTCATCGCGCTCAAAGTCCACGGCGATCACGCGCCCGGGGCGCACCCCGAGGTGGCGGGTCACGAGGCGCTCCACCAGATGCTGCTGCGAGCTGCTCACCACCCACACCTCCACCCCGCGCGCCTCAAGGGCGCTCACGAGGGCGCGCATGGCGGGGCGCGGGCGCACCCCGAGGCAGGGGCCGGGGCCGTCGGTCATCGGCGAGGAGAGCGCCTCGTCCACCATCTCGGCGGCGAGCGCGGCGGCGTCCGCCGCCGGGAGCCCCGCGCAGCAGCGCGCCGCGAACAGGTAGCCCGCGCGGATGTCCCGCGCGCAGAGGCGCTCGTAGGAGTCCCAGAGGCGGGCGAAAAGCGCGGGGCTGAGGGGCTCAGGCTCCCCGCCGCGCGCGCGCTCCGCGGCGATTCGCCCCGCCTCGCGCTCGTAGGCGGGGCGCAGGGCGCGCGCCTCGTCGGCGGGCAGCGGCGCCCACCACGCGTCGAGACTCGCCACCCGCCCCTGCGAGAGCAGGCGCGCGAACGCCGCCTCGCCGACGTCGCCTGCCACGAGCGTCTTGTCGCAGTCAAAGGCGACGCGCGGCGGCGCGCCGCCCCCGCCGCCCTGCGCGCCGCCCTGCGCGCCGCCCTGCGCGGCGAGGGCGAGGATGCGCGCGAGGGCGGGGGCGAGGGGGCCGAGGGCGGAGGCGAGGGAGTCGAGGGCGGGGGCGAGGGGGGCGAGGG
>VGTA01000389.1 GCA_016874875.1 Deltaproteobacteria bacterium
GCGGCGCGCGCGGGGGAGACGCGGCGCGGTCGCTATCCGTGGGGGGAGGGGCCGGGGGGGTGCGAGCGCGCGGTGGTGCGGGACGCGGCGCGGGGGGACGGGTGCGGGCTCGGGGGGACGGCGCCGGTGTGCTCGCGCCCCGCCGGCGACACGCCGCGGGGGCTGTGCGATGTCCTCGGGAACGTGTGGGAGTGGGTCATGGATGAGCACCACCCGAGCTTTGAGGGGGCGCCGCTGAGTCATGAGCCGTGGGTGACGAGTCCGCTCGAGCGCTGGGCGGAGGTGCCGCGGGTGGTGCGGGGGGTGGCGTTTGATGACCGCGACCTCCCCCGCCTCGCACGCCGTAACCACTACCCCCCAGCGACGCGCCTCGCGAGCGTAGGCTTCCGCGTGGCGCGGGGGCGCGGGCGGGTGGTGGAGCTGCGGGAGCCGTAGGGGGGGCGCGTCAGGCGAGCGCCTCGGTGAGGCGCCGCTTGATGGAGCCCTCGAGCTTGGCGGCGTCGATGCCCATCATCTTGGCCATCATGCCGAGCTCGATCTTGACCTCGACGTGGGCGGGGGAGAGGGCGATGTGGCCAGAGACGGCGGGGTTCTTGAGCTCGGCGCGGTCGCCGGTCCAGGTGATCTTGACGGCGTACTTGCTGAGCATCTCCTCGAAAGTGTTGATGTGGGCGCGCAGCTCGCTGAGGGGCTTGCTGTGGGGGATCTTGAGGTAGATGGTGGACATGGGGGGCTCGGGAGGGGGTGGCGGGGGAGGGGGCGCGGGGCGGGGAGCGCGGGCGCCTGAGGAGAGTACTCGGGCGGCGGCGACCTTCAAAGCCCTTTCGGTGTCTCTATCGAGCGCGTCGCTTGTTGGGGCGCGTCTGGCGCTGTACAACGGCGCGGCGCCCTGCTAAAAAGCCCCCGCGCGCGCAGGCGCGCTTGTTGTTTCCCCCCCTCACGCCCCACACCCCCACCCCAACATCACACAGGGAGGCTGAATGAGCGCCACTCGGCTCACTTTTTACCAGACCACCATCGGCAAGAAGGTGGTCATGGCCCTCTCAGGCGTCATCCTGATTGGCTTCGTGATCGTCCACATGCTCGGCAACCTGCAGATCCTGCAGGAGCTCGTCGCCCCCGGGAAGGGCGCGACGGCGCTCAACGACTACGCGGCGTTCCTCCACTCCATGCCCGGCGTGGTGTGGGCGGCGCGCCTGGTGCTGCTCGGGGCGGTGGCGGCGCACGCGTGGTCGGGGATCTCGCTGGTGCGCCAGAACCGCGCCGCGCGCCCCGTGGCGTACGCGCGCCAGGAGTGCCAGGCCACCACGATGGCGGCGCGCACCATGAAGTGGGGCGGGCTGACGCTGCTCGCCTTTATCGTGTTCCACCTCCTCCACCTCACCTGCGGGCTCATCCCGGGCTTCGCGCCCAACATGACCGATGACGGGCGCCTCGACGTGTACCGCAACGTGGTGAGCGGCTTCCAGAGCCCAGCCGTGGCTGGCTTCTATGTGGTGGCGCAGGCCTTCTTGGGCCTCCACCTCTACCACGGCGTGTGGAGCATGCTGCAGACCCTCGGCCTCAGCCGCCCCCGCGTCAACGCCTGGCGCGTCAAGGCCGCCACGGCGGTGGCGGTGGTGGTGGCCGTGGGCAACATCTCAATCCCCGTGGCGGTCCTCGCCGGCCTGCTCAAGTAACAGAACACAAAGGAGTCACACGTGGAGCTTCGTTCAAACGCCCCCGCCGGGGACATCGAGACCGCCTGGGACCGCCACCGCTTCGAGATGAAGCTGGTGAATCCCGCCAACAAGCGCAAGTTCAACATCATCGTCGTGGGCACCGGCCTCGCCGGCGGCGCCGCCGCCGCTACGCTCGGCGAGCTCGGCTATAACGTGAAGGCGTTCTGCTACCAGGACAGCCCCCGCCGCGCCCACAGCATCGCCGCGCAGGGCGGCATCAACGCCGCCAAGAACTATCAGGGCGACGGCGACTCCGTGCATCGCCTGTTCTACGACACGGTGAAGGGCGGCGACTTCCGCGCGCGTGAGCGCAACGTCTATCGCCTCGCGCAGCTGAGCGTGAACATCATCGACCAGGCGGTGGCGCAGGGCGTGCCGTTCGCGCGCGACTACGGCGGGCTGCTCGACAACCGCTCGTTCGGTGGCGCGCAGGTGAGCCGCACGTTCTACGCGCGCGGGCAGACGGGGCAGCAGCTGCTCCTCGGCGCCTATCAGGCGCTCGAGCGTCAGATTCAGGCGGGGAGCGTGAAGATGTTCCCGCGCACGGAGATGATGGACCTCGTGGTGGTGGACGGGCGCGCGCGCGGGATCGTGGTGCGCAACATGGTGACGGGCGCGGTGGAGACGCACATGGCGGACGCGGTGGTGCTCGGCACGGGCGGCTACGGCAACGTGTTCTATCTGTCCACCAACGCGATGGGCTGTAACGTGATGGCCACGTGGCGCGCGCACCGCCGCGGGGCGCTGTTCGCCAACCCCTGCTACACGCAGATCCACCCCACCTGCATCCCGGTGTCGGGGGAGCACCAGAGCAAGCTGACGCTGATGTCGGAGTCGCTGCGCAACGACGGGCGCGTGTGGGTGCCCAAGCGCGCGGAGGACTGCGGCAAGGACCCCCGGCAGATCCCCGAGGAGGACCGCGACTACTACCTCGAGCGCAAGTACCCGGCGTTCGGCAACCTGGTGCCCCGCGACATCGCCTCGCGCAGCGCCAAGGAGGCGTGCGACGACGGGCGCGGGGTGGGGCCGGAGGTGGACGGCGGGCGCCTCGGCGTGTACCTCGACTTCTCGGACGCGATCAAGCGCCTCGGGGAGGACGCGATCAGGGCGCGCTACGGTAACCTCTTTGACATGTACGAGCGCATCACCGACGAGAACCCCTACGAGACGCCGATGCGCATCTACCCGGCGATCCACTACACGATGGGCGGGCTGTGGGTGGACTACAACCTCCAGAGCAACATCCCCGGGCTGTTCGTGATCGGTGAGGCGAACTTCTCCGACCACGGCGCCAACCGCCTCGGCGCGTCGGCGCTGATGCAGGGGCTGGCGGACGGCTACTTTGTGCTGCCGGCGACGCTGGGGAACTACCTCGGCGGGGAGGGCGGGAAGCTCAAGAAGGTGGACGCGACGCACGAGGCGGCGCGCGAGGCGTCGCAGGCGGTGCGCGACCGCGTGGCGAAGATCATGTCGATCAAGGGGACGCGCAGCCCCGACTCGTTCCACCGCGAGCTCGGCAAGATCTGCTGGGACTACTGCGGTATGGCGCGCGACCGCGAGGGGCTGACGGGGGCGATCGCCAAGATCAAGGCGCTGCGCGATGAGTTCTGGAGCAACGTGTCGGTGCTCGGCTCGCCGGAGAGCCTCAACCAGAGCCTCGAGAAGGCGGGGCGCGTGGCGGATTTCTTGGAGTTCGCGGAGCTGATGGTGCGCGACGCGCTGGTGCGCGAGGAGAGCTGCGGGGGTCACTTCCGCACTGAGCACCAGACGGAGGACGGGGAGGCGAGGCGCGACGACGAGCAGTTCACCTATGTGGCGGCGTGGGAGTTCAAGGGGGTCGATCAGGAGCCCGTCCTGCACAAGGAGCAGCTCGAGTTCGACTACGTGAAGCCCTCCACGCGCAGCTACAAGTGAGCCCTCACCACATCACACCTAAAGGAGAGACGCGATGAGCGGTAAGCAGAGCAAGAGCATCAACATCAAGCTGAACGTGTGGCGCCAGAGCGGGCCGAAGGACGCCGGGCGCTTTGAGCGGTACGACCTCAAGGGGGTGAGCCCCGACAGCTCGTTCCTCGAGATGCTCGACCAGCTCAACGAGCAGCTGATCGGCGAGGGCAAGGAGCCCGTCGCCTTCGACCACGACTGCCGCGAGGGGATCTGCGGGTCGTGCGGCATGGTGGTGAACGGGGTGCCGCACGGCCCTCGTAAGCTGACCACCACCTGTCAGCTCCACATGCGCGAGTATCGCGACGGGGCGGAGCTGTGGATCGAGCCGTGGCGCGCGAAGGCGTTCCCGGTCCTCCGCGACCTCATGGTGGACCGCAGCGCCTTTGACCGCATCATCGCGGCGGGGGGCTATGTGTCGGTGAACACGGGGAGCGCGCAGGACGCTAACGCGCTGCCGGTGAATAAGCTGGCGGCGGACCTGGCGTTCGACGCGGCGACGTGTATCGGCTGCGGCGCCTGTGTGGCGGCGTGCCCGAACGCGTCGGCGATGTTGTTCACGTCGGCGAAGGTGACGCACCTGGGGCTGTTGCCGCAGGGGCAGGTGGAGCGGGCGGAGCGCGCGGTGAGCATGGTGTCGCAGATGGAGGCGGAGGGCTTCGGCGGCTGTACGAATCACGGGGAGTGTGAGGCGGCGTGCCCGAAGGGGATCAAGGTGGACTTCATCGCGCGTATGAATCGTGATTTTATCGCGGGGAGCTTGGCGTAGGGGGCGTGGGGGTGCCCTAGGGGGGGCTGAGGTCGCGGTACGGCTGGT
>VGTA01000390.1 GCA_016874875.1 Deltaproteobacteria bacterium
AGTCGCCCACACATAAACCTGCGGCGTCGCCTGCCCCGCCTACTGCGGCGCGCAAGCGCAGGCGCCGGGGCAGCCGAGCGCGGACATAGAGAAGATTCTCCGCGCGGTGGTCTTTGAGCTCTCAGAGGCGCGCGGGGCGCGGGGCGGGTTGACCGTGGCGGGGGGGGGGCGTCATAGTGGCGCGCCCCCTCACCGAGGAGTCGTGCTCTCCATGCGCCGCCCTGCCCCGCGCGCCGCCGCGCGCCGCGCCCTCAGCGCCCTCAGCGCCCTCAGCGCCCTCAGCGCCCTCAGCGCCCTCAGCGCCCTCAGCGCCCCCCTGCCCGCCCGCGCGCAGCCCGCCGCCCCCGCCGCCGAGCCCCTCGCCGCGCGGGTGGCGCGCCTGCTGCGCGAGACGCCGCTCACGGACGGGCACAACGACCTCCCCTGGCAGCTCCGCAAGCGCGCGCGCAACCAGCTCAACGCCCTCAACATCGGCGAGAGCACCGCGCCGCTCAAGATGCACACCGACCTCGCGCGGCTCAAGGAGGGGGGCGTGGGGGCGCAGTTCTGGTCGGTCTACGTGCCGGCGGGCCTGGGGCCCTCCGAGGCGCTGCAGGCCACGCTCGAGCAGATCGACGTGGTCAAGCGCCTCGCGCGGCGCTTCCCCGAGCACCTCACCCTCGCCACCACCGCCGCCGAGGCGCGGGCGGCGCACCGGGCGGGGCGCGTGGCGTCGCTGATCGGTATGGAGGGCGGGCACTCCACCGCCCACTCGCTCGGCGCGCTCCGGCAGCTCTACGCGCTCGGCGCGCGCTACATGACGCTCACCCACACCAAGACCCACCTCTGGGCCGACTCCGCCACCGACGCGCCCCGCCACGGGGGGCTGTCGCCGTTTGGGGAGGAGGTGGTCCGCGAGATGAACCGCCTCGGCATGGTGGTGGACCTCTCGCACGTGTCGCCGGACGCCATGCGCGACGCCCTGCGCGTGAGCCGCGCCCCCGTCCTCTTCACGCACTCCGGGGCGCGCGCCGTGTGCGATCACCCGCGCAACGTCCCCGATGACGTCCTCGACGCCCTCAAGCGGAACGGCGGGGTGGTGATGGTGGTGTTCTTGCCGGGCTACCTCCGCTGCGGCGCGGGCGGCGCGCCCGGCGAGGGCGGGGCGACCCTCGACGACGTGGTCCGCCACATCGATCACATCAAGGCGCGCGTCGGCGTCGCGCACGTGGGGCTCGGCGGCGACTATGACGGCATGGACGAGGCGCCCCACGGCCTCGAGGACGTCTCCAAGTACCCCGCCCTGCTCGCCGCGCTCCTCGCGCGCGGGTACTCCGAGGAGGAGGTGCGCGCCGTGATGGGCGAGAACGCCCTGCGCGTCCTAGAGGGCGCGGAGGCGGCGGCGCGGGCGCTGGCCGGGGAGGAGCCGGCGGACGTGCCGCCCTTGCACTGGGTGGAGCCGGCGCCCTGAGGGGCGCTCAGGCCCCCTCAGCGCCCCCCGCCCCTCAGCGCCCCCCGCCCCTCAGCGCCCCCCGCCCCTCAGCGCCCCCCGCCCCTCAGCGCCCCCCGCCCCTCAGTGCCCCCCAAGAATCTCCGCCGCGCGCGCCTTGTTGGAATCAAAATCAAAGCTATCGAGCAGCATGTGGCGCTGCTCCGTGTCCACGAGGCGCGGGGCGAGGACCTCGAGGGCGGCGAGGCGCTGCGGGTCAAAGCTCCACTCCCCGAGCAGCTCCGCCGCCTGCGCGCAGCTGAAGTAGTTGGACTGAGACGCCAGCTTGAGCACCGCGTCGCGCTCATGGTCAAAAGACGCGTCGCTGATCTGCTTCTTGAGCGCCGCGAACTCTACGGCGCTCATCTCGCCCGCCCCGCCCCCGCGGCGGCCCAGCGCCGCGCGCCCACCCCGCGGCGCCCAGGCCCTCGCCCCCGCGTCCCCCCCCGCGCCCCCCCCCCCGCCCGCGCCCGCCCCCGCCAGGAGCGCGCTCGCCTTGGCCTTGTGCGCGTCAAAGCTGAAGGTCATCAAAATCACGTGGCTGTTGGCGGGGTCCTCGATGCGCGGCGCGAGGAGCGCGAGCGCCTCAAGGCGCTGCGGGTCAAAGGTCCACACCCGCAGCAGATCCGCCACCTGCGCGCTGGTGAAGGGGTTGTTGGGAGCGGCGACGGCGAGAATCTGAAAGCGGTCCTTGTCGAACGAGGCGCCCTGCGCCTGCGCGAGGAGCGCGCTGAAGGCGGCGGGCTCCATGCCCAGCGCGGCGCGCCGGTCGCCGCGCCGGTCATCGCGCCGGTCGCCGCGCCGGTCATCGCGCAGGTCATCGCGCCGCTCGCCGTAGCGCCCCCCGCCGCGACGCCCCCGCCCCTCGCCCTCTAGGAGGTCGCGGTGCTCCGCGAACACGCCGAGGGCGCGCGTGCCGCAGGAGGCGGCGTCGGGGCACGAGAGCAGCGTGACGTCAAAGCGCCCGCAGCCCTCCACCTTGACGCGCCCCTCGAGGTGATCGCCGCGCAGCTTGCCCGAGAGCGTCATCATCTCAAACTCCCCCGACGGGCGCGACAGCCAGCGGCGGGGGTGCAGCTCGACGCGCATGTGGCGGCGCCCCTGCACCTCTAGCACCTCCGCCGTGAAGCTCAGCGGCTCGCGCCCCTCATAGAGCCCATAGACCACCGCGTCGCCGCGGGCGGGCAGGTCGATGAGGAGGGGGTGGCGCCGCCCCTCGCACTCATAGTCGCCGCGGTAGACGCCTGCGACCTCCTCGGTGTAGGTGCGCGCGCCGGGCTTGAACTGCGCGCGCGCGCTCTTGGCCGCGCCGAGGGTGAGGGCGCCGAGGGTGAGGGCGCCGAGGGTGAGGGCGCCGAGGGTGAGGGTGCCGAGGGGGCGCGTGAGGGGCTGGGGAGTCATGCGTCGCATCTTGAGCTCTTGAGCCTCGCGTGGGGCTGAGGGGAGGGGGGCGCGTCTAGGTATAGAGCAACGATAGTTCCGCTTCTATACGATTGACGCGCCCCCTGTATTCAAGCGCCCCCGAAATTTGACCTCACCGCGCGCCGGAGCGCGCCGCCCGCCTCCCCGCGCTCACTCCATCCGGGGCGACTCCGTCCGGGGCGAGAAGCGGTGGATCTTGAAGGGGGGCGCGGCGTTGGTGGCGTCGTTCATGTCGAAGAGCTGCCCGAGCTTGCCCTCCACCACCCACAGGTTGCCGTGGTTGTCGACGGCGATCGTGGTGGGGAACTCCAGGCGCCCGGCCGGCACCAGCACCGACGACTCCCAGCCGGCGGCGCCCTTGACGAGGCGCACCACGGCGCCGTCGCGGACGGCGTACACCTGCCCGCGCCACGTGGCCAGCCCGTCAAAGCCCGCCGCCGTGGGCGCGCCGCCCGGGAGGCTCACGGCGGGGGTGCCGGCGGAGCCGTCGGCGTTGAAGGGCACCTCGAGCAGCTCGCCGGAGTCGAGGCGACCGATCAGGAGGCTCGCGCCGTCGGGGCTCACGGCGACGCCGTTAAAGCCAAAGCCCACCGCCGGCGCGGCGGGGTAGCCGCTCAGCCACGAGGTCCACTCCGCGGCGCCCGGGGCGAGCTTGTAGATAATGCCCTGCGTGCTCTCGGTGGCGTACACCGCGCCCTGCGCGTCCACGGCGAGGTCGTTGCAGAAGCCGGGGGCGGGGAACGGGTACTGCGCCACCGCCTCGCCCGTGGCGAGGCTGATCTTGGCGACGCCGGTGGCGTAGGTCATGGTGTTGGCGACGCAGGTCCACAGGTGCTCCCCCGCCACCTTCATGCCCACCGTGGCCCCGCCGAGGCCGTAGGGCGTGCCGTAGAGGGGCGCCGCGGCGGCGCCGTCGTGGCGGTACACGGTGCCCGTGCCGACGGAGCCCACGTACGCGGGCAGGTAGCGGTCGAGGGCCACGCCCTCAGGGTAGAAGTTGTCCACGCCCACGTCGAGGGTGGCGGGGAGCTTCTTGAGCCCGTAGGCGCCGGCGCGGGGGGCGCGGGTGGCGCACAGGTCCACGCTGCGCTCGCCGAAGTAGAGCTCGCCGCCCGCGAGCTTGACGAGGTCGAGCTCCCCGTCGGGGCACTCCGAGGCAGGGTGCGCCGTGAGGCAGCCCGTCTCGATCACCGACTGCGGCTCGTAGGGCACCCAGCCCCCCGCCCCGCAGCCCGCGCCGTTGAGGACGCCGGCGAAATCGGCGTTGTAGGCCACCCACTCGTTGGTCTCGTAGTAGAAGTTGCCCTCGGTGGCGCCCTCCGCGTCAGCGCTGCCCGCGCCGAGCGTGTAGGGGCCGCTCACGCGGAAGGCGGCGAGGGGGAAGGAGCAGGTGTCGTTGCCGTAGATGGTGCCAAAGATCGTCCAGCGGTCCTCGGTGAGCGTGAACTGGCGGTCGATGTAGTTCATGCCGCCCATGCCGTCGGGGTAGGCCTCGCAGCCGCCCGCCCAGGTGCCCACGAGGTCGGCGGTGGAGAGGGTGGGCGGCAGGGGGGGCGTGTCGCCGCCGGGGGTGGCGCCGCCGGGGGTGT
>VGTA01000391.1 GCA_016874875.1 Deltaproteobacteria bacterium
CGCCGGCGAGCCCCAGGGCGGCGCCCCCGCCGCAGGCGAGCCCCAGGGCGGCGCCCCCGCCGCCGGCGAGCCTCAGGGCGGCGCCCCCGCCGCCGGCGAGCCCCAGGGCGGCGCCCCCGCCGAGGACCCCGCCGTCGCTCGCGCCTACGAGTGGCTCACGGGCAGCTTTGACTCCAGCGCCCAGGCCGCCGCCGACCCGAGCTACTTCGCGATCCAGCTCAAGGTCTGCCCCATCCGCGCGCCGGAGCTGGGCGCGCGCGCGCTCTATGTGGAGCAGGCGAGTCTCGACACGCCCACGCGCCCCTACCGCCAGCGCCTCTACGTGGTGAGCGGCGCGGGAGAGGGCGCGGCGCGCTCCGCCGTCTATGAGCTCGCCGCCCCCGACGCCTGGGTGGGCGCCTGCGACGAGCCCGCCCCGCGCGCCGCCGCCCCCGCCGACGCCTCCTACAAGGACGGCTGCGACGTGCTCTTGACCTGGGACGAGGGGCGCGGGGCGCTCGTGGGCGGCACGCAGGGCACGGGGTGCAACAGCAGCCTCTCGGGCGCCACGTACGCGACCAGCGAGGTCACGCTCACCGCCACGGAGCTGCTGTCGTGGGACAGGGGATTTAATGACCTCAACGTGCAGGTGTGGGGCGCCACGGAGGGGGCGTACCGGTTTGTGCGCCGCCCCTGAGGGGCGCCGGCGCGACCGCTCGGCGGCGTGCTGAATCGATTCGCGGCGCCCCCCACCCCCTCTCAGGACTCCGCGATGCTCACCCCCCTCCGCCACGCGCTCCTGCGCCTCGCCCTCCGCGCCCTCGCGCGCCCTCGGCGGCCTCAGGTCCTCAGGGTGGGCGGCGCGCTCCTCCACCTGCCCACCCACGCCACCCACCCGGCGCCGGCCCCCGGGGTGGGCTTCCTGCCCCTCTTTGAGGCGGCGGCGCGGGAGGTGGGGGCGGGGGCGCGGGCGCTGGAGGTGGGGGCGGGGGCGGGGGCGTGGGCGCTGCTGTGCGCGCAGCGCGGGGCGGAGGTGTGGGCGACGGAGCTGCCGGGGGTGCCGCTGGAGGCGCTCGCCCGCAGCGCCCGCGAGGCGGGCCTCCCCCCGCCGCGCCTCCTCCACGGCGACCTCTTTGCGCCGCTCGAGGCCCTGCGCGCCGCCGGGGAGGAGCCGCCGCGCTTTGAGCACGTCTTCTTTAACCCCCCCTTCCACCTCGACGCCCCCCGCGCCCCCTGGGAGCGCGCCTACTTTGGGGGCGAGGGCGGCGAGGTGCTGCGGCGCTTCCTCGCGGCGCTCCCGGCCCACCTCGCCGAGGGCGGGCGCGCCTGGCTCACGCTCCCGCGCGCCGAGCGCCGCCGCTACGAAGGCAGCCTCGCCCCCTACGCGGTGGCGCGGCGCGCCCGCCGCTGGCAGCCGCTCTTGGGGTGGGTGGAGCTCCTAGAGCTGCGCGCGGGAGCCGCGCCCCCCCCCCGCGCCCCCGCCGCCCTCAGCGCCCCCGCCGCCCTCAGCGCCCCCGCCGAGGCCTTTTACCACCTCTCTCGCCTCATCAACACCCACTCCTGCGAGCTGCTCACCGTAGAGGGGCGCGTCGACCCCCACCGCCTCCGGCGCGCCATCGCGGCGGCGGCGGCGCGGCACCCGCTCTGCGCGGCGCGCCTGCGCCCCCCGCGCCCCTGGCGCCGCGCCGCGTGGGTGGCGGGGCCGCCGCTCACGCCGGCGTCCGCACCGCTCTCGACGCGCGCGCTCTCAGAGGACGAGGCGGGCGCCGCGGCGCCGTGGTCGGGGGCGCTCCCGCCCGCTCTCCTGCGCGGGGTGTGGGGGCGCCCGCCGCTCGACCCAACGCGCGAGCCCCCGGTGGCCTTTGAGCTCGTCTATGATGGGGCGCGCAGTCACGTGTTGGTGGTGGCGCCTCACCTGTGTACGGACGCGCGGGCGGGGGTGGTCCTCTTGGCGGAGGTCGCTGAGGAGTATGGGCGCTTGTGGCGCGAGGAGGAGGGGGGAGGCGCTCAGGGGAGCCCGCCGCAGAGCCCGCCGCAGAGCCCGCCGCAGAGCCCGCCGCAGAGCCCGCCGCAGAGCCCCGCCGCGCCCTTTGACCCCGCGCCCCTCACGACCCGCCACCTCTCGTGGCGCGCGCGCCTCGCCCTCGTCGCGCGCGCCGCGCGCCGCCTCGCCGCGGACCTCGCGCGCCCGGGGCGGGGGCCGGCGCTGCCGGGGGACGCGCGCGCGCCTCGCGGCGAGACGCGCCTGTGGGTGCGGCGCGTGCCGCCGGCGGAGCTGGCGCGCGCTCAGGAGGCGGCGCGGGCGGCGGGGGTGACGCTGCATGTGCTCTTTACCTGGGCGCTCGCCCGCCGCGAGCGCCGCCGAGACCCCGCCCTCGCGCGCGCTGCGCCCCGCCTCCGCGTCGCGGACCTCGTGGCGCTCGCCCCCCTCCTGCCCCCCGCCCGCCGCGACGCCCTCGCGGGGCGCTTTGATGTGCTCGTGGCGCCTCACGTGCTCCACCTCGACCTCCGCTGGGGCGACCGCGAGGCGCTCGAACGCCTCCGCGGGCTGCTCGCTTCGCTCAAGGGCGACGCCCGCCGCCACGGGGACGCCCTCGCGGAGCTCTACCGCCTCTCGCTCTATAACCTCCTCGCGCGCCTCCTGCCGCTGCGCCTCGTGAGCGGCGCGCTGTTTGGGACGCTCATGAAGACGGAGGTGGTGACGACGAACCCGGGGCCGGTGGCGCGCGCGCTCGAGGGCTTTGGGGGGCACGCGGTGGTCGATTTCGTCAACTTCCCGCAGATCGCGCCGCCGGCGCGCCTGGGGCTCATCTACACCACCTTTCGGGGCGCTCTGCGCCTCGTGGCGCTCCATGATGAGGGGCGCGTGAGCGCGGCGGAGGCGGGGGTGTTCGTGGGGGATGTGTGGGGGGAGGTGCTGTCGCTGTGTGAGGAGCTGATGAGCGCCGCTGAGGAGCGCGCGGGGCGACCGTGAGCATTGAGGAGTGATCCTTGATCCGTCATCCGTCATCTGTCATCCGTCATCCGTCATCCGTCATCCGTCATCCGTCATCCGTCATCCGTCATCCGTCATCCTGTGAGGAGCGACACATGTGGTATCTCTTGAGCCGCGCTCTTGGACGCAGCGGCGACCGGCGCGCGGTGAGCGTCCCTGACTCCGCGCTCAGCCCCGCGCGCAGCCCCGCGCGCAGCCCCGACTGCTGCGCTGTCCTCTTCGTCACCCTCTGCGTCACCCTCTGCCTCGCCTGCGGCGACCCCCCCGCGCCCCGCGCCGACTCCGCCCCGCCCCCCCCCACCGGCGGCGTGGGCAAGGGCGACGCGCCGCCGTCGGGCGCGTTCCCGAGCGAGCGCGACCTCGCGTGGCTCATCCCCGCCGACGAGGCGCTGCGCCGCCCCCTGCGCGGGGCGGCGGCGCTGCCGAGCGCGTGGCTCGACGCGGTGGAGGAGGCGCTCGCCGCCTCGGAGCTCGGCGCGCGAATCAGCGACGAGAGCTGGCCCGAGGACTGGCGCCTAGTGTCGGCGCGCGCCACGGTGTGCAGCCCGCTGGGGCGCGTGGCGGACGCTGAGGAGATCGACCGCCTCTGCTGGCCCGAGGTGCGCTTGGTGTGGCAGCCGCTGGTGGCGGACCTCAACGTCAGCGGGGTGGTGCGCGCGGTCTACGCCGATGACCGGGCGCTCCACGCGCTCTACTTTGTCTCTCGTGAGCACCCCACCCTCGCCGAGATGCGCGCGGCGCTCGCGGGGGGAGCGCGACTCAGGCAGCTCGGGGGGGACCTCCTCGCCCGCTTTGAGCGGGCGCGCGACGAGGAGGGGCTGCGCCTGCTCCGGGCGCTCGAGGCGCTGCGCGGGGCGGCGGGGCCCTACGCCGGGCTCGGGGAGCGCCCCGAGCTGCTCTCGCCGGCGCTCGCGGAGGGCTTCTGGGGAGCGCTGGAGGGGGCGCTGCCGGCGCTCTGCCCGCCAGAGGGGCTTCACGAGCTCACGGCGTTCAGCCTCCCCCTCGGGCGCGCGCCGGCGGCGGCAGACCTGTGGTCGTTTGTGGCGTTCAGCGCGGAGGGGGGGCGCCTGACGCCAGCACCCCTGCGCGTGTGGGGGGCGGAGGATGGGGCGCTCCTCTTTGAGCAGCGCCTCGACCGCAGCGAGGACGTGACGTCGTCGGTGGGGGACCCCGAGCTGCTCGGCGCGCTCGCGGGGGCGCCCTCGCCGCTCGCGGCGCAGGTGGTGGGGGACGTGGGGGAGCTCAGAGAGAAGGCGGCGCGCCTCAATGACCCGTATCAGACGCTCGTGCCGCACACCACCTGCTCCTCGTGCCATCGCGACAACAACCTCCCTTTTAACTTTCACAACCTGTCGTACTTTGAGGACCAGCCGCTGAGCGTCTCGCCGCGGGCGCGGCGTGACGTGGAGCGCGACCTGGGGAACGCGCGGGCGCTGTGGGCGCGGCGGTGAGGGCGGAGAGGTAGACTCTCACCCCCTGAGGCGCTAGACTCGCCCTTCCCCC
>VGTA01000392.1 GCA_016874875.1 Deltaproteobacteria bacterium
CCCCAGCCCCACCACCGCCAGGCTGAGGTGACGCGGCACGTCCTCACGATAGAGGCCGCCATCGCACACCACCACCCGCGCCGCCCCCCGCGCCGCCGCCACGCGCTCCTCCCACGCGCCGCCCGCCCACACGCTCACCGACGGCGGCAGGACGGCGCGCGCCATCAGCGCCTCGTCCCCCCACCGCGCCAGCGCGCGCGCCCCGACCCCCGCCGCGTCGAGCCCGCCCCCCGCCAGCCCCAGGCGCGGCACGCGCTCAGGGCGGCGCGCGGCGCCCCGATACCCGTGCGACACAAACGCCACCTCCGCCCCCGCCGCCGCCGCCCGCGACGCCGCCCACAGCGCCACGGGGGTCTTGCCCGCCCCCCCCCCCTCCACCCCGCCCACGCACACCCACAGCCCGCCCCCCTCCCCCGGCGCCAGCGCGCGCGGCGCCTCGCGCCAGAGGAGCCCCACCGCGCCCTCAGCGGCTGTTGTAGGCGGCCAGGTGCCCGCTGCGGTGCCGCTGCTTGAGCTTGAGCAGCGCCTGCGCCTCGATCTGACGTATGCGCTCGCGCGTAAGGTTGAACACGCGCCCCACCTCCTCGAGCGTGTGGTCGGAGTCGTGGCCGATGCCGTAGCGCAGGCGGATGATCTTGGCCTCCTTCTCGCTCAGCGTCTCGATCACCTGATCGATGTCCTCCTTCATCATCATCTCCTCCGTCTCGCGGTCCGGACTCAGCGCGCTCTCGTCTTGGATGAAATCCCCGATCGTGCTGTCCTCCTCGCCCACGGGCGTCTCGAGCGAGATGGGCGTGCGGCTGATCTTGAGCGCCTGGCGCACCTGGTCGGGCTTGATGTCCGTCAAGAACTCCGACACCTCCTCCGGCGTCGGCGCCCGCTCAAGGCGCTGCTCGAGGTCGCGGCGCGCGCGCGCGATGCGGTTGATCGTCTCGATCAGGTGCACAGGCACCCGAATCGTCCTCCCCTGGTCCGCGATGGCGCGCGTGATCGCCTGACGAATCCACCAGGTGGCGTACGTGCTGAACTTGTTACCGCGGTCGTACTCAAACTTGTCAACGGCACGCATCAAGCCAATGTTGCCCTCTTGGATTAAGTCCAAGAATGGCAAACCGGGATTGCCACGATATCGCTTCGCGATACTCACCACCAAGCGCAGGTTTGCCTCAATCATCTCGCTCTTGGCCCGCTCTAGGGTCCGCATGTGCGCCCGCATCAGATTCACAACGCTCTGGAACTCCGCCTGCGAGATGCCCACGCGCGCCTCGAGCTCGCGAATCGCCGCGTCGCACTTAAGCGCCGTGCTGTGGCTCACCTCCCAGTCCCGCGCCGACACATAGACGCCACGCGGGCGCGCCTCGGAGGACACGAGCACGTCGGGGAGCACGTGGAGCTGGGCGGCGAGGTGACGAATCTGGCGCGTCATCTGCTTCATCTCCTCCTGGTGCCCCTTCAGCGTCTCGATGATCTCCTCAAAGACCGACCACTGGTAGCCCAGGCGCAGAGAGAGCTCATAGAGCTCGGTGTCGTAGTCCCGATTCTTACGCCGACTCGTCTTGGTCACGCGCGTCTGGCTCCGCGAGCGCGCCCTGCTCACCGCCCGCATCTGGTCGCAGATCGACTCGATGCGCTTGAGGTTGTCCTCGAAGTCGTCGGCGTCCTCGTGCGTCAGGCTGCCGTTGATGGTCTGGCGGTGGTTGCGCTGCTTGCGCTCGAGCTGGCGAGGGATGTCGAGGACCAGGCGCAGGCCGTAGGGGAGGTTGAGGAGGGTCATCAGAATCGACTTCCGCGCCTCTTCGATCGCGCGCCCGATCTCCTGCTCGCGGTCTTTGCTGAGGAGCTCCACCTTGCCGATCTTGGAGATGTAGAGGCGAAAGTTGGTGTCGCCCGAGGACTCCGAGGAGTCGATCACGGTGGAGGACTTGGAGGAGGCGCTGACCTTCTCGACGTCGTCCGCTTCGTCCGCGACGAGCGTATCGATATCGGAGGACGCCTCTTCGAGCTCCTCAGACGTGGGCTCGTCGCCGTCTAGGGTGGGGTCTAGGGTGGGGTCCTGGAGCTCTGATTTGACGTTCATACCGGCCTCCTTATGATTTGGATTTTAATTATTGAGATTTTTACTTTATCTTTTTATTTGCTTAATGATAAAATAAAAACAATTGCCTTTATTGATTTATTTTAAATTTTATAGTATATTTTATAAAAATAGTCACTTTATATAATATATAAATTTATAGTTGGTTTAGTTTAATAAACAGAGGGGGCGATCTTGTCATTTATTTGGTCGCTCAGTTTTTTTATTTGGCGGATGTTGGTTTGGGCGCTGGTTTGGGTGCTGGTTTGGGCGCTGGTTTGGGGGTCAACCCCCTCAGAGATGAGCAAGCGGGGCTGAGGGGTGCGCGCCCAAAAACAATCAGCGCGACGCTCCACATGGAGCGCAGGCAGGGGGGGGCGTGCGTGCTAGGGACTGAGGGGGGGCCTGTGTCGGGGGGCGCCCATAGCATGAAACAGCGCTCAGCGCAATTTCTATCGCGAAATGTGCGCCTCTAAATAAGCAAATAACCACTAAGCAAGTTTAATACCGAGTCCAAGATGCGCGAAAATCAGCGCCCCCGCGCGTTAATGGCGAGCGGCGGGCGCAGCTTCTCACGCGCCTCCTCTGAGCCGCTCGGGCAGGGAGCATGACAAAAATGTCGCGAAATGAGGCGATTCGTAAGAAAAAATCACCCCCCAGGGCTCCCCCCAGCCCCTCCCTCCCGCGCCGCCCCCCGGGCCCCCACCGCGCGGGGCTCGAGCAAGCTCGCCTCCACCGCCGCTGTGAGCGCCTCGACGGCGGCGCGTAGCTCGGGGGCGCGGGGGGGGAGCGGGGGGGAGGCGGGGCGGAGGAGGGTGATCGACACGCGGACCGAAGAGCAGGGGCGGGGGAGCAAGAAGCGATCCCATGACCTCAGGCGCCAGCCGCGGGCGTGGACCACGCGGCAGACCCAGAGGGGCGCCCCGGCGGTGAGCGCCACGTAGGCGGCGCCCTCGCGCGCGCGCCCCCACGGCCCGCGCGGCCCATCCACCGCCACGAGCGCCACGCCGCCCTCCTCCACGGCGCGGCGCAGCCCGAGGAGGGCGCGCGCGCCCCCGCGGCTGCTCGAGCCCCGCGCCGCGCGCACCCCGAGGCGCCCCATGACCCGCGCCTGCAGGCCCCCGTCTCGGCTGAGGCTGATGGGGGCGATGAGCGCGCCCGGGGGGCGACAGAGCAGCAGGGGCAGCTGCTCTCCATGCAAAAACGCCACCACCCCCCCGCCGGTCGGCGCGAGGGGGTCGCCCACCCGCTCCACGCGCAGCGTCTTGAGCCACGCCCGCGCCACGAGCGCGATCGCCGCCGCCGCCGCGCCCTCCCAGAGCGCCCCGAGCGCCCCCCGCGCCCCCCGCGCCCCCCGCGCCCCCCACGCCCCCCACGCCCCCCACGCCCCCCACGCCTTGCGCGGCCTTGGGAGGGAGCGGGGGGGGCGGGGGGCGGGCGGGCGGGGGGCGAGGGGCGGGGGGCGCGTCATGGGAGGAGCGTCATGGGAGGAGCGTCATGGGAGGAGCGTCATGGGTGGGGGGGGTGAGGTGGAGGGCGTGGGTGGCGAGCTCGGCGAGGCGGGCGTCGTGGGTCGCGACGAGGACCGCGCAGCGCCCGGAGGCGGCGAGGGCGATGAGCAGCGCGCGCAGCCCCTCGATGGAGCGGGCGTCGAGGTGCGACTCAGGCTCGTCGAGCAGCAGCAGCGGGCGCTGGAGGCACAGCGCGAGGGCGAGCGACAGCTTGCGGCGCTCTCCCCCCGAGAGCGCGTCGAGCGAGGCGCGGGGCGCGCGCGCGTCGAGCCAGGCGGGGGGGAGCCCGAGCGCCTCAAAGACGGCGGCGGGGGCGAGCGGCCACGGCGCGCGCCCCTCGCTCGCCGCGAGCCGCCCAAAGACGTCGGCGACGCTGAGGCCGGCGAGCGACAGGAGGTCGAGCGGGTCGCCGGGGCCCTGCCCGAGCCACGCGCAGCCCGCCGCCGGCGCCTCGCCCGGCGGGGGCGGGTTGAGGCCGGCGAGGCGCGCGAGCAGCGTGCTCTTGCCCACGCCGTTGGGGCCCGCGACGAGCGTGATCCGCCCCGCGCGCAGCTCCCCCGGACTCACGCGCGCCACGACGCGCCCCCCCCGCGCCAGCGCCCCCCCGAGGAGCGCCAGCGGCGGCGGCGCGCCCTCCGCGCCCCCAGCGAGGCCCCCGCCCCCCTCCCCCCGCGAGGCGCGCGCCGGGGGGGCGAGCCACGGCGCGAGGTCGTCCCACGCCGCCCGCGCCCCCGCCCAGAGCCCCTGCGCCCGCGTGAGCCCCTTGAGCGGCTGGTACATCAACACCAAACACACAAAGAGCGAGAGCAGCTCCTCCGCGCGCCAGCGCCCCCCCGCCACCCCCTCTAGGAACACCCCGAGGGAGCCCGCCCGC
>VGTA01000393.1 GCA_016874875.1 Deltaproteobacteria bacterium
CGCGCTCTGCCCTTGCGTATGCGCCTGCGCGCTCTGCCCTTGCGCGCTCTGCCCTTGCGTATGCGCCTGCGCGCTCTGCCCCTGCGCGCCTTGTCCCTGCGCGTGCGCCTGCGCGCTCTGCCCCTGCGGCGCGGCGGGGGGGGTGAGGGAGGAGGTGAGGGGGGGGTAGGGGGCGGAGGCGCGCGCCGCGCTCGAGAGGTCCCCAAAGAAGTCCTCGTCGGGGGCGAGCGCCGGGGGCTCTGGGCGGGGGTGGCGGCTCACCCAGCGCTCTAGCGCCATGCGCGTGCGCTCGAGGTCCTGCTGGTAGCCTACGAAAAAGGCCTTGGCCTGCTTGAGGACCTCGACCTCCCAGGCGTCGTAGCGGCGCCCGCCCTCGGAGAGGCGGGGGCGGAGCAGCGGGATGCTCGTCTCCCACTTGTAGAGCAGGTCAGGGGAGACCTGCAGCGCCTCAGAGAGCTCGGCGAGGGTCAACAGCTGCTCGCTCATAGAGACCTCCTGTCCTCGCTTAGCTCAGCGACTCGCTCACCTTGCTCGCCTCGGGGCCGTCGGGGTGGTTGATCGCCTTCTTGAGCACCTGACTCGGCTTAAAGGTGAGGACGTAGCGCGACGAGATGTCGATCTTCTCGCCGTTCTGCGGGTTGCGCCCGGGGCGGGAGCGCTTGTAGCGGATGATGAAGTTGCCGAACCCAGAGATCTTGAGGCGGCGCTCCGGGCGCTCCTCCGCGCCGGCGGGGTCGCTATCGAGCTCGTCCTTGAGGTGGTGAATCTCGTCCTTGATGAGCTCAAAGACTTGGTCGACGAGTTTCGCGGACGCCTTTCGCGTCACGAGGGTCTGCTCCTTGTCCTTGTTGAGCTCTCGGTAGACGTCGTCCACGATCTGGGCTTTGGTGACGGTCTGCTGCGTGCTCTGGGTGTTGCTCATGGTGCCCTCGTCCTGTGTGATCAGCGGGCGATCACAGGCTCTATCGACTAAATACGTGTTCTGTAGATGCCGCCGCGGCTTGGCGGCGAAAAGATGATCGGGTTCTATAATCACCGCGCGCATGATTTGTAAAGTATTAATTCAGCTTTAGCTTTAATTTATAGGTGCTTCGCCCCTGTCGGGCGCGGGCGGACCCGCGCGTCTCGGCGGTCTCTGCCGTGCGCTGGGGGTGAGATTCGAGCGCCGACGTGAGGTTTTGGGGCGAGGCGGCGCGCTTGACATGTTTGTCTATATAGCCCGCGAACATAGCCCGCGAACATAGCCCGCGAACATAGCCCGCGAACATAGCCCACGAACATAGCGGGTCGCCTGCGGGTCGCCCGCGGGTCGCCTGCGGGTCGCCCGCTGGTCGCTTGCGGGTCGCCCGCGGGTCGCTTGCGGGTCGCCCGCGGGTCGCCTGCGGGTCGCCTGCGCCCGCTCCTGAGCCCGAAAACGACGAGGGCCGCGCTGGGGTTCAGCGCGACCCGGTCGGCTCCCGCGAGGGGAGGGGCGCTCTTGGGCGGAGACGAGGCTGGCGAGCGCTCAGGGCTCGCTCAGGGCTCGCTCAGGGCTCGCTCAGAGCTTGCTCTTGGCCAAGGAGACCACCTGCGCGAAGGCGCTGGCGTCAAACACGGCGAGGTCGGCGAGGGCGCGGCGGTCGAGGTCGATCTGCGAGAGCTTGAGGCCGTGCATAAAGCGGCTGTAGCTCATGCCGAAGGGGCGGACGGCGGCGTTGATGCGGACGATCCAGAGGCGGCGGAAGGCGCGCTTGCGCTGCTTGCGGTCGCGGTAGGCGTAGCAGAGGCCGCGCTGCACCGCCTCGACGGCGCTGCGGAAGAGCTTGCTGTGGGAGCCGCGGTAGCCCTTGGCGAGCTTCAGGATGCGGTTGTGGCGGCGGCGGGCTTTAAAGCCCCTTTTGGCTCTCGGCATTTATATGACTCCTGTGGAGTGGCACGCCTCGCGCTCTTGCGCGTGGTTCTGCGCGCCCCCCTCACGGTGCTGGGGGTGTGGAATCGACGTCGCGCCGTGGCGCGGCGCGGAGGGGGGGGCGGTGAGGGCCGCGCGGCGCCCGCTTAGGGGGTGCCGTAGGGGAGGATGCGCTTCACGAGGTTGGCGTCGGCGGTGCGGAGAATCCCGCTGCCGCGCAGCTGGCGCTTGCGCTTGGTGGCCTTCTTGGTGAGGATGTGACGCTTGTTCGCGTGGAAGAACTTGACGTCACCGTTCTTCTTGACCTTGAAGCGCTTGCGCGCGCCTCGGCTGGATTTCATCTTAGGCATGATCGTCTCCGTTGCCTTGGGTGGACGGGGGTGTATAGAGGAGCCGCGGTCCACGTGTCAAGGGGCGTGACCCGAAAGTCAAGGGGCGTGACCCGAAAAGAGCTGAGGGGCCCTGGGGCCCCTCGGCGGTCTCGTCTTGACGCTCTCTGGTGCGAGAGGTGTCTGATGCGAGAGGTTTTGAGTAGGCACGGGCGGGATTGAACCGCCGACCCCTTCCACGTCAAGGAAGTGCTCTCCCACTGAGCTACGCGCCTGCATCGAACAGAGCTTGTAGCAGACGCCGCGGGGGCTGTCAAGCGGCGGCGCTGAGTTTTTTCTTGGGCGGCTCGGGCGCGCGAGGGCGAGCGCGCTTGACGCGAGCGCAGAAAGACATCAACCTCACCGGGCTATCCACCTCGCCGGGATTTGATTTTAAGCCTCTCACACCCCACAGGACCCATGACACAAGACGCCCCCCCCAGCCAAGACAGCCCGCGAGGTTTCGCGCGGTTTGACGACCTCGACCTCTCCCCCGAGACCCTCCGCGCGGTGCGCGAGGCGGGCTACGAGACGCCCACGCCTGTGCAGGCGGGCGCTATCCCGCGCGCGCTCGCGGGCGTAGATCTCATGGTGCAATCGCAGACGGGCACGGGCAAGACGGCGGCCTTCTGCCTGCCGCTGATCGAGCTGATCGCGGGGCGGGCGGGGGGCGGGGGGGGGGGGCCGCGGGCGTTGGCGCTGGCGCCCACGCGCGGGCTGGCGCGGCAGGTGGCGGAGGAGGCGGCGCGCCTCGCGCGCTACCACGGCCTGCGCGTGGTCACGATCTATGGGGGCGCGCCGATGGAGCCGCAGGTGGAGGCGCTGCGCACGGCGGACGTGGTGGTGGGGACGCCCGGGCGCGTGGTGGACCACCTGAAGCGCAGGACGCTGCGCCTCGACGCGCTCACGCACTTCATCCTCGACGAGGCGGACGAGATGCTGAGCATGGGGTTCGCCGAGGACCTCGACGAGGTGCTGCGCCGCGTGCCCAAGGAGCGCCAGAGCTTCCTGTTCTCGGCCACGTTCCCGCCGGCGGTGAAGCGGTACGCGGAGCGCATGCTGCGCGCCCCCGAGCTCCTGTCGTTCTTGACGGAGACGTCGAGCGCCGATGAGCTCGAGCACCGCTACTATATGATCAAGGGCCTCACGCGGACGCGCGAGCTCCTAGCGGTGCTCGAGGCGGAGCGCCCGCCGAGCGCCATCATTTTCGTCAACACGCGCCGCGAGTGCGAGCAGCTCGCCACCGCGCTGCAGCGCCGTGGCCTCGACGCCGAGCGCCTGAGCGGCGACATGGAGCAGCCGGAGCGCGAGCGGGTGATGAAGCGGATGAAGGACAAGTCGCTCCGCTTCTTGATCGCCACGGACGTGGCGGCGCGCGGCATCGACATCTCGCAGCTGAGTCACGTGATTCACTACCAGCTCCCCGAGACCACGGAGTCCTATATTCACCGCAGCGGCAGGACGGGGCGCGCGGGGGAGCGCGGCGTCGTGCTGAGTCTCGTGGGGCCGCAGGAGATCGGCGTGCTGTACGCGCTCAAGCGCTTTCACCACCTCGCGATGCAGGAGCGCCCCCTCCCCGCGCTCGCCGCGCAGCCCCCCGCCCCGGCGCCGCTCAAGGCGAGCGCGCCCGCGCCCGCGCCCGCGCTCGCGCCCCTTCGGGCGAGCACGCCCCCCGCCACCGCGACGCCAGCGTCAGCGGGGCTGCACGCCCTGCGCCTAGCGCCCGCGCCCGTGCCCGCGCCCGCGCCCACACCCACACCCGCCCCCCCCCCGCCCGCGCCGCCCAAGGCCCCTTCAGCGGCGCCGCCCGAGGTCACGCCCGAGGCGGGGGCTCTGGTCGCGGCGCTGCGGGCGCACCTGGTGCGGGTGCCCCCCGCGTTCGCGAGGGGTGAGGCGGCGGCGCTGCTGGGGCGCGCGGAGGCGTTTGATTTGGTGAGGGCGCTGGTGCACCTCGCGACGCCGGCGCTCGAGGCCCCTAGGCAGGCGCCCGCCGCGCCCGCCGCGCCTCAGTTGGCGCCCGCCGCGCCCGCCGCGCCCGCCGCGCCCGCCGCGCCTCAGTTGGCGCCCGCCGCGCCCGCCGCGCCCGCCGCGCCCGCCGCGCCTCAGTTGGCGCCCGCCGCGCCCGCCTCGCCCGCCGCGCCCGCCGCGCCTCAGTTGGCGCCCGCCGCGCCCGCCTCGCCCGCCGCGCCCGCCGCGCC
>VGTA01000394.1 GCA_016874875.1 Deltaproteobacteria bacterium
CCCCCGAGAAGAAGGCCCAGCCGCCGGGCTTGAGGAGGTGGGCGATGGACGCGAGCAGGTCGGCGGGGCGCTCGAGGTGCTCCACGAGGAAGTTGCACACGCACAGGTCCGCGACCGCCCCCTCGCCCTCCACGGCGCGGGTGGCGTCCATCTGCGCGTAGGAGGCGCGCGCGCCGAGCCCATCGACGTCGGCGAGGGCGCGGGCGATGAGCATGGAGGCGGGGCTGATGTCGAAGGCGCGGAGGGTGGCGCGGGGGAGGCGGCGGAGGGCGAGCCGCCCCCACCACCCGTGCCCGGGCGCGAGCTCCACCACCACCGGCGCCGCCGCGCCCGCCGCCTCGCGCGCCGCCCGCCCCAAGAAGCGGTCGATGTAGAACAGCGAGAGCTCGAGGTGGTGGACCCACAGCACGTTGGTGAGGGCGCAGCCCCACAGGTAGTCGCTCATCTCCTCGGTCTGCGAGTAGAGGGCGGCGTTGACCTCCTCGTAGCGCTTGTGGGCGTAGGCGCCGTCGCGCTCGTAGCGCGCCTGGTCAAACGCCACGCCGTTGGAGAAGCGCACAAAGCCGCCCACGGTGACCTCGAGGGCGCGGTCGCCCAAGACGCGCTCGCACGAGGCGAGGAGCTCGTCGGTGAGGGCGTCAAAGCGCGCGGGGTGGGCGTCGCGCGCCTCGTAGAGGTTGCGCGCCGAACGGGGGTGGGCGCGCGCGGTGTGCTCAAAGAGCGCGCGGACGCGGGCGGGGGCGTCGCTCAGGGACGAGGGCTCGCGCGTGTCGCTCACGCTCAGCCCCGCGCCTCGATGAGCGACACGAGGTCGCCCACCGTCTCAAGGGACGACACCTGCGCGCTCGTGAAGCGCACCCCAAACGCCCCCTCCACCGCCAAGATCAGCGTCACGTGCATCAGCGAGTCCCATTCCTCGAGGTCCGCCGCGCTCGTGGAGGGGGTGAGGGTGAGGTCGTCATCCTCAAAGACCTCGCGGAAGACGTCTTGGAGGCGGCTGAGCGTGCTCGTGCGGTTCATGAGGGCTCCGGCGTGGGGTGTGAAGCGCCCCACACTCAACCACAAGCGCGCGCGGAGGGCAAGACGCCACAGCCCCGCCCCGCCCCGCCCACCCCTACAGCAGACTCAGGATGTCCTTCAGCGTCACCCACGCCGTCAGCCCCACCAAGAGCACCACCCCGAACGCGTGCACGAGCATCTCCACGCGCGGCGGCACCGGGCGGCGGCTCACCGCCTCGATGGCCAAGAAGATGAGGCGCCCGCCGTCGAGGGCGGGGAAGGGGAGGAGGTTGAGCACGGCGAGGTTGAGACTCAAGAAGGCGAGGAAGTTGAGGAACCACTCGCCGCCCATCTTCACCGTGTCGGCGCTGATGGCGGTGATCTTGACCACGCTCGCCACCTCCACCCGCTCGGTGCCGCGCAGCGCGCCGGCGAGCTGCTCGTACATGCTCTCGATCAGCCCCGCGCTCTCCCGAGCGGCGAGGGCGAGCGAGCGCCCCACGCCATCGCCGCCAAAGCGGTCGAGCGCCGGCGTGAGCCCCAGCAGGTACGCCTCCCCGCGCCGCGCGGGGGTGACCGCGACGGTCAAGCGCTCCCAGCTCTCCTCCGCGCCCTGGCGGTAGCGGGTGACGCCCTCAAAGCGCGCGCAGTCGGCGGCGCGGGCGTCGCCGGCGGCGGCGCTGAGGGCGCTCTCGGGGCGCAGGCAGAGGTCCACCACGCGCTCCTCGCGCACCGGCGCCGCCACCCCGGCGGGCGGACGGGCGAGGGAGAGGCGCATCTCGCGCCCCTCGGAGCCCACGGTGCGGCGCTTGAGCTCCCCAAAGGAGGAGACCGCCTCGCCGTCAATCGCCAAGAGCACGTCCCCCGCCCGCACCCCCGCCGCCGCCGCCGCGCCGCTCACCTCCTGGAACGTGAGCGAGGGGGAGCGCACCTCGAGGACGCTGAGCGCCTGCCCCGTGGCCAAGAGCGCCCAGAAGGCGCCCACGGTGAAGAGGACGTTAAAGAGCGGCCCGCCGCCCACCATGAGCGCCCGCGCCCACAGCGGCTTGCTCTGGTAGCTGCCCGCGGGGTCCTCGGGCGCCGGGGCGGGGGCGCCGCCCTCGAGGCGCGCCTTGAGCTCGTCGCTGGCCTCAAAGGCGCCCTCCTCGAGCCCCCACTCCCGCTCCACGTCGCCGAGGGTGCGCGCGGGGGGCGGCTCCTCCTTGGGGGCGAGCCCCTTGACGCGCACGTAGCCGCCGAAGGGGAGCAGGGCGAGCTGGTACACCGTGTCGCCGCGCTGGACGCTGTAGAGGGTGGGGCCGAAGCCGATGGAGAAGACCTCGACGGTCATGCCCGTGAGGCGCGCGAACAAGAAGTGCCCGAGCTCGTGAACGAAGATCAGGAGCCCAAAGCCCAATATGGCAATCAAAACAGACACCGTCTATCCTCCTGTCGCGAGCGTCAAAGGGCGCTCAAGAGACACCCGATCATGCCGAGCGCCGCGCGCCTTGTCGAGCGCCGCCGGCGCGCCCCGCGAGGAGAGCCCTGATGAGCACCGCGATCACCCTCACCCCCGGCGCCCCAGCCCCCGCGTGGCGCGGCGCCGCCCTCACCCCCCAAGGCCCCGCCGCGCTGAGCGGCGAGGCGCTCCGGGGCGCCCCCTACGTCCTCTACTTCTACCCCAAGGACGACACCCCAGGCTGCACGGCGCAGGCGTGCGACTTTAGGGACTCGTGGGCCGCCTGGCGGGCGCGCGGCTACCGCGTGGTGGGCGTCTCCCCCGACTCCCTCGAGTCCCACGAGTCCTTTCGCGCTCGCCACGACCTCCCCCACGACCTCGTGAGCGACCCGTCGCGCGAGGTGTGTGAGGCGTGGGGGGTGTGGCGCGAGAAGCAGAACTACGGCAAGACCTACCTCGGCCTCGCGCGCTCCACCTTCGTGGTGAGCGCCGAGGGCGTGGTGCTGCACGCGCAGTACAACGTCAAGGCCACGGGGCACGTGGCGCGCCTGCTCAAGCTGCTGGGCGCGGAGGGGGGGCGGTGAGCGCGCCCCCCGACAGCCCCCTGCGCGCCCTCGCGCGCGCCGCCAAGGACGCCGCGCGCGCCATGGCGCGCGCCCCCGCCGCCCAGCGCGCCGCCGCCATCCGCGCCATCGCCGAGGGGCTGAGCGCGCGCCGCGCGGACGTGCTCTCGGCCAACCGCCTCGACGTGGAGGCGGCGCGCGCGGCGGGGCTGAGCGAGACGCTCACCGACCGCCTGTCGCTCACGCACGCGCGCGTGGACGCGCTCCAGGGCGCGCTGCTCGAGATCGCGGCGCAGCCCGACCCCGTGGGCGCCACCACGCGCGAGTGGTCGCGCCCCAACGGGCTGCGCGTGCGCCGCGTGCGCCTGCCGCTCGGGGTGATTCTCATGATCTATGAGGCGCGCCCCAACGTCACCCTCGACGCCGCGGCGCTCTGCCTCAAGAGCGGCAACGCCGCGATTCTGCGCGGGGGCTCCGAGGCGCGCGCCACCAACGCCGCGCTCTTCACGCTCGTGTCGGCGGGGCTGAGCGCGGCGGGGCTGCCCCCGGAGGCGGTGGTGATGGTGCCCACGCAGGACCGCGACGCCATCGACGAGCTGGTGACGCTGAGCGAGGAGATCGACTTGGTGATTCCGCGCGGGGGGCCGGGGCTCATCGCGCGCGTGGTGGCGCGGAGCCGGATTCCGGTGGTGCGCCACGACCAGGGAATCTGCCACGTCTATATCGACGCCGCCGCCGATCCGCGCAAGGCGCTCGACATCGCCGTCAACGCCAAGACGCAGCGCCCGGGCGTGTGCAACGCCATGGAGACGCTCCTCGTGGACTCCGCCGTCGCCGCCGCCCACCTCCCCGCCCTCCTCGCCGCCCTCGACGCGCGCGGCGTGGAGCTGCGCCTCTGCCCCGCCGCCCTCGCCGCCGCCGGTGACGCCGCCTGTGACGCCTCCGGCGACGCCTCCTGGCGCGCGCGCCTCGCCCCCGCCACCCCCGCCGACTGGGACGCCGAGTTCCTCTCGCTCACCCTCGCCGTGCGCGTGGTGGACGGCGTGGAGGGCGCTGTCGCCCACATCGACGCCCACGGCTCTCGTCACACCGCGGCGATCGTCACGGAGGACGCGGCGGCGGCGGAGCGCTTTACGCGGGAGGTGGACGCGAGCTGCGTGTTGGTGAACGCCTCGACGCGCTTTAATGACGGCGGGGAGCTGGGGCTGGGCGCGGAGGTGGGCATCAGCACGACGCGCGTGCACGCCTTTGGGCCGATGGGGGCGGAGTCGCTCACGGCGGAGAAGTTTGTGGTGTGGGGCGACGGGCAGGTGCGGGGCTGAGCAGGGGGGCGCGAGGGGGCGCGAGGGGGCGCGAGATATTTAAAAATAAAGAAACCTGACCTTCATTAATTATCCATTACCGAATATTATATTTTTATTTTGTTTTTAAATAGCGCCCGAGTGGGCCCCG
>VGTA01000395.1 GCA_016874875.1 Deltaproteobacteria bacterium
CCTCTCAGCCCTTCAGCCGCTGGTAGGCGCTCAGGGCGCGCGGGTTGAGGGCGATGAGCTGGGCGCCGATGGGGGCGGGCCGGACCTGCGTGTCCGGCGCGCGCAGGCGCTGAGAGAGGGGCGGGAGCACCTCGTCCTCCTTAAAGTCATCTTCATCTTGTCCGGCGCCGCGCGCGGGCGGGTCGTCCGAGATCTCCTCAAGGAGCCAGCTCGGCACGTCCTCGCCGTCCACGCGCACGGTGGGGTCGGCGGGGTCGCCGAGCAGCTCCTGCGCCTCGCGCGCCGAGGAGGGGTCCACGCGCCACGCGCCGCGGGCGCCGGCGCCGGCGCCGGCGTGGAGGCGGCGGGCGCTCAGGCTAGGCGCCCCAGGGGCCTCCCCCGCGGGGATGTCATCGGGGCTCAGCTCTTCGCCGAGGGGCACGCCGCCGTTCAACTGCAGCGCGATCATGTGGGCGAGGCCCACCTGCCCCGAGCGCGACGCGATCGAGGAGTACTCTTGGTCGAGCATGCTGTTGAACACGTTGTTGGCGAAGCCGCCGTTGAGCTCGCCGTCCTCGGGGAGCGTCTTGCGCATGCTCTTCATGAGCTCGTTGACGAACACGGCCTCAAAGGCGCGCGCCGCCTCCATGATGGCGGCGGGGGAGTCTTGAGATCCGCCCACCGCGTCCGCCGACGGCCCAGCGGCGAGGCGGTCGAGGGCGAGGGAGGCGGCGGCGCGGGGGTCACCGATCTTCATCACAGCACCTCGATCTTGGCGCGCAGCGCGCCGGCGCGCTGGATCGCCTGGATGATCGTGATCAGGTCGCGCGGGCTCGCGCCGAGCTGGTTGAGCCCGTCCACGAGGTCGCGCAGGCTCTGGCCCTTCTCGAGCATCATGATGCTCATGCTCTGCTCCGCGACGTCCACCTGCGAGTTGGTCTGCACCATCGACTGCCCGGGGGTGAGGGGGCTGGCGGGGATGACCTCGTTCTGCTGAGCGATGCTCACGGTGAGGTTACCGTGGGTGATCGCCACAGGGTCCACGCGCACGTCTTGGTTGATGATGACGGTGCCCGTGCGCTCATTGATGATCACCTTGGCGGCGGCGTCGGGGACCACGGGGACGCGCTCGAGCTCAGCGATGAAGCGCGCCACGTGCCCCTCGCGCTCAAAGGGGTCCTCGGGCGCCTCGGTGACCTTGACGCGCACGGTGCGGCTGTCGGCGGCGATGGCGATGGGCCTGCCGAAGTTGTGGTTGATCTCCTGCGCCACGCGCACCGCCGTGGTGAAGTCGTCCTCAAAGAGCTGCCAGACGACCTCCTCGCTGTCCTTGAGCGTGAAGGGGATCTCGCGCTCCACGATGGCGCCGCCGGGGACGCGCGCCACGGTGGGGTGGTTCTGAATCTTCTCGCCGCCACCGCCGCCGCCCGCCGCCTTGATCGAGTAGCCGCCCACGGCGAGGGGGCCCTGCGCCATGGCGTAGATCTGCCCGTCGTGGCCGCGGAGCGCCGTGGCGATGAGGGTGCCGCCGGCGAGACTCTTGGCGTCGCCCATGCTGTTGACGATCACGTCGAGGCGCGTGCCGTTACGCGCGAAGGGGGGCAGCTCCGCCGTGACCATGACGGTGGCGATGTTGCGCAGGAGGAGTCCCTGCGGGTCGATGCGGACGTTGAGGCGCGCGAGGAGCGACGCCACGGTCTGCATAGCGAAGCGCACCTGCTGCGAGTCGCCGCTGCGGTTGAGGCCCACCACCAGCCCATACCCAAAGAGCTGGTTGGCGCGGACGCCGCGGATGTGCGCGATGTCCTTGAGGCGCTCACCGCCCGCCGCCGCGGCGGTGGGGGCGGCGGGGGCGGCGAGGGCGCCGGGGGCGCGCAGCGCGGCGGGCGCGCAGAGCGCGCAGCTCAGCGCCGCGCCGAGGGCGAGGCGGGCGGGGCGAGCGAGGCGGGCGAGGGCGCGGGGGGCGCGGCTGGGGCGCATGGGGGTCTCCTAGGGGCGCATGTGTCGGGCGATGGCGAAAGTCATGGAATCAGAGCATGAGGGCATCAGAAGGGCCAGATGAAGTCGAGGAGGCGCGAGAACCAGCCCTGCCCGGAGCCCGTGGTGAGGTTGCCGCGCCCCACGAACTCGATCTGCGCGTCCGCCATGCGACTCGAGGGGACGCTGCCCGTGCCGTCGATGTCCTCGGGGCGAATCACGCCGCTGATGTAGAAGTGGTGCTCCTCGCTGTTGACGAGGACCACGCGGTGCCCCTCCACGAACATGGTGCCGTTGTGGAGGACCTTGCGGACCATGGCGGGGACGGTGGCCTTGAAGCTGTCGTTGCGCGTGGTCTTGCCCTGGCCCTTAAAGGCGTTCTTGTGCGCAAAATCAATGGCGGCGGCGCCGTTGAAGTTGGGATTCTGCGCCTCGAGCTCCTTGAGCAGCCCCAAGAAGTCATTGAGCTGTGTGTTGTAGGAGTCTTCGCGCCCGAGCTCCGTGCTCGTGTCGCGCTGCGCGCTCGCCTGCTCGTCGATCACGATGATCACGAGGTCGTTCTCGCGCTGCGCGCGCGGGTCCGTCATCAGGCGGCTCGCCACGCTGTTGGAGTCAAAGACGCTGCCCGTCTCGTCGGGCTTCGCCCCGATGGTGCTGACGGGGGCTTCATAGACGCGGCGCTTGGGGGTGTAGGGCTTGATGTGATTGACGCAGCCCACCTGGGCGCTGGTCACGAGGGCTAGGAGGAGAGCGGATGTGACTCGCGGAGAGGGCTTGCGCATACTAGAACTCCACCTCGACGGCGTTGGCGGCCACGACGCGGCCTGTGATGGTCTGATTGCTCTGAACATTTCGCAGCTTGATGCTCTCGCCCCTCTTGCCGTCGCTGAGCGCCTCACCCACTGCGGTGATCACGAGGGCGCCCCGGCGGAAGGTCATTAGCACCTGCGCTCCCCTTTTAATCAGAGGCTGCGCCCAAAGCCAAGCGTTTCGTAGGGGGATTTTCGCGCCCACGCTCTGGCGCAGCTTGGCGCCCACGGCGAGCGCCGGGTCGGTGAGGGCGCCCGGCGGCGCCCGGCTGGCGCTCACGCGCTCCACGGCGAGGTCCCCCGCGTCGAGCTCCGCGCCCGCCGGGAGGCTCGCGGTGAGCACCACCACGCTCAGGTAGCGGTCCACCTCCACGAACACTCGCTGGCTCCTCAGCAGGCGCGCCCCCTCCGTGAGCCGAATCTCCACGGGCACGCGGTGCGGCACTTGCCCCACGGAGGGCGTGATGGCGAGGGTGGCGCCGGCGGGGACCTTGAGAGGCGAGAGGGGGGGCACCTTGAGGGCGGCGAGCTCCTCGCCCCGCAGCGGCCCAAAGGCGCGCACGGCGCCCTCCACTGCGCGGGCGAGATCGGCCGAGGAGAGCTCGCGCGGGCCGCGCGGGGCGGGCGCGGGCTTCGCCCAAGCGACGCTAGCCCCAGCGCCCACGCCGACGCCTGTGCCTACGCCCGCGCCCCCGCCCACGCCCCCGCTCGCCCACGCGACCGAGAGGGCCAGCGCGCAGCGGCGCAAGAGCGGGCGCGCCCCCCGCGACCAGAGGGCGCGCGTGGGCGCGCGGAGGCTCAGTTGATCTGGCCGAGCGTGCGCAGCATGCCGTCGGCGGCCTGCACGGCCTTTGAGTTGAACTCAAAGGCGCGCTGCGCGGTGATCAGGTTGATCATCTCCTCCACGACGCGCACGTTGGAGGTCTCGAGGAAGCCGCCCTGGAGGGTGCCGAAGCCGTTCTGGCCGGGGACGCCCACGAGCGGGGGCCCGCTCGACCCGGACTGGGCGAACCGGTTGCCGCCCACGGCGATGAGGCCGGCGGGGTTGACGAAGTTGACCGTCTGAATCTGCCCCACCTGGATGGGGTCCGCCTGCGCGCTCAGGCGCGCCGTCACGGTGCCGTCCTGCCCGATGGTCACGCTCACCGCCTCGGGGGGGATGGTGATGTTGGGGTCGAGCAGAAAGCCCTCGGCGCTGACCATCTGGCCGTTCTCGTCGAGGTGGAAGGCGCCGTCGCGGGTGAAGTGGATGAGGCCGCTGTTGGGCTCCACCACCTGAAAGAAGCCCTCGCCCTGGATCGAGACGTCGAGCTCGTTGCCCGTGGGCTTAAAGGTGCCCACCGAGAACTCCTTTTGGGTGCTCGCGGTGCGCACGCCGAGCCCCACCTGGATGCCGCTCGGTGACTCGTTGACGGCGTTGGTGGAGGTGCCGGGGGTCTGCTGGATCTGGTAGATCAGGTCTTGGAAGTTGGCGCGGACCTTCTTATAGCCCGTCGTGTTCACGTTGGCGAGGTTGTTGGACGTGACGTCGATGTACGTCTGCTGTGCGTCCATACCCGTCGCCGCCGAGTGGAGTGCGCGGAGCATCGAGGGGCCTCCTTTGCGGGAGATGCGGGGGGGGAGATGCGGGGGGGGGCGACGCGGGGGGGGGGGGGTGGGGGGGGGGGGCGGTGGGCCGGG
>VGTA01000396.1 GCA_016874875.1 Deltaproteobacteria bacterium
CCCACCCCAAGCACTGCATGGCCGAGAGGCAGTGGGAGGACCCCGTCGCGCACTCCCCCTTCAACCTCTTCGCCCCCGACGCCCCCTGGGAGCCCTGCGCCCTCGCCCTACAGGAGCCCGGCTACACGATCCGCTTCACGCTGGCGAGTCCTGTGCAGGTGGACGGATTTAAGCTCTCGCAGGAGCTCACCGCGCCCCCCGCGACCCAGAAGGGCGCCCCCCGCGCGCGCAGGGCCATCAAGCGTCTCCACATCCTCTTCTTCAACAGCGCCATCTCCACGCGCTACCCCATCTACTTCCACGACGTGCGCTTTGAGGACCAGCCCGAGGTGGTCGTCCGCTACAACGGCGAGCTCGACTGGAATCCCATCGTGCTGCGCGACGCGGGTTTCGACGACCGCCGCCGGGCGCGCGCGCTCGACGCCTACGGCTTTAAGGTGCCCTTCGAGATCGACGCCGTGGGCGTGGTCTTCTGGGAGCTCGGCGAGGGGGAGGCGCCCGCCGCCCTGCAGCAGCTCACGCTCCTCTCCGGGGGGCGCCCCGTCGCCGTCAAGGGGCTCAAGGCGGCCGCCGCGGCGCAGGCGGAGCTGCTCGCCTCCATCTACCCCAAGGTGTTTGAGGGCTTCTTGCTGATCGGTCAGGAGCGCAGCCTGGTTTTCGCGAGCACGGGCACCCTGTGGGGGATGGAGGGCGAGGAGGAGGCGCCCAAGGTGATGGGGCTGTGGCGCTTCACGCGCGCCCGCATGGAGGTGGCGCTGGGCGCCGACCTCAAGGACCCCAAGCGCCGCGCCAAGGCCAAGTTCGAGCCCCTCCGCTCGCTCATCGACGAGACGCCCGCCCGCCTCACCCTCGTCCACCCGAGCCTGGGCGGCGACTACGAGGTGAGCGCCATGCGCGTCAACGCCCCCAAGGACCTCCTCGGCGCTGAGCTCGCCCTCGAGCCCGTCAACGGCGAGGTGGGGGAGCCCACCCCCCTCGACGAGGCGCAGGGCGCGCAGGGCGCGCAGGGCGCGCAGGGCGCGCAGGGCGCGCAGGGCGCGCAGGGCGCGCAGGGCGCGCAGGGCGCAAAGAGCACACAGGGCGCGAAGGGCGCGAAGGGCGCGAAGGGCGCAAAGGGCGCGAAGGGCGCAAAGGGCGCAGAGGGCGCAGAGCCGCCCAAGGAGGAGCTGCCGCCCTCCTTTGAGCGCGAGTGAGCGGTGGCGGCGTCCCCGAGCGCCCCGCTCGCCCGCGCGGGCGCGCGCCGCACGCTCGCCGCGGAGGTGCGCGTGGAGGAGGACAAGGTGAAGGGCTCGCGCTTTATCGGCGTGGCTGCCCCCGCTCGCCGCGCGGAGGACGCCGAGGCGCTCGCGCGGCGCCTCTGGGCTGAGCACCCCGGCGCGCGCCACGTCTGCTGGGCCTTCCGCGGCGCGCCCGACGAGGCGCGCTGGGTGGACGACGGGGAGCCGGCGGGGACGGCGGGGCGACCCATGCTCGCGGTCCTCGAGGGACTCGACCTGCGCGGCGCCGCCGTGGCGGTGGTGCGCTACTTTGGCGGCACCAAGCTCGGCGTCGGCGGACTCGCCCGCGCCTACTCCGGCGCCGCGCAGGCCGCCCTCGCCGCCGCCGAGGTCCTCGCCCTCACCCCCAAGGCACGGGTCGCCGCCACCGTCAGCTACGCCCACGAGGGGCTCCTCGCGCGCCTCGTGGCCGCCCACGGCGGCGCCGTGGAGGCCGCCGAGCGCGGCGCGGACGTCACCCTGCGCGCCACCCTGCCCGCGGAGGCCGCCGACGCGTTCTGCGCCGAGGTGCGGGAGCGCACCGCGGGGCGGGGGCGCGCGGCGCGCGTGGAGGAGCTCTGGGGGTAGGGGTAGGAGGGATAGGGGCGCGCCCCCGCCCCCGCGCTAGGGCGCCGCGCCGCTCGTCGGCAGGTCGCGCCAGGCGACGCCGAGGAGCGTGGCCTCGAGGACGCACCCGAGCTCGCCGGGCGCCGTCTCCGACCACCACTGCGCCTCCGCGACCGGCGTTTCGGCGCGGGTCAGGCGCCAGCGCTGCTCTAGGCCCTCCTGCGACTCGCGCGCCCCCCCGTGGGCGGCGAGGGCGGCGGACAGGCGCCCTACGCCCTCGTCGCGCGCCTTGCCGCTCTTAAAGACCAAGAGCGCCCGCCAGGTGGCGTCGGCGGGGGCGCCCACCTGGTAGCTCCACTCCACGAGGCGGCGCTCGCCCGTGGGCGCGAAGGTAGCGGCGAGCCAGGGGGGCGGCGCGCCCTCGTGGGTCGGGAGGGGTAGCGGGGGGAGGTGGCGGCAGTTGCGCAGCTCCGCCCCCTTGGGCGGCGGCGGCGCCTCGCGGCGCCACTCGAGGGTCACCGCCGCGTGCTCGCGCTCCCCCTCGCGCCAGCGCGCCTCCCGCGACAGGCGCAGGCGGCGCGCGCCCCCCTCGCCCACGTGGTCGAGGGAGTCGCCCCACGCCGCCGGCGTCAGCCCCTTGAGGTCCGCGAGCCCGCCGAGCGCCCGCTGCAGCGCCCGGCGCACCGCCGCGCGCGCGCCGAGCACGTGCAGGGTGAGCTGCACCTCGCGGTCGGGCTCGCGCTGGTCGAGGCGCGCGCGCTGCGTGGCGCTCCACGCCGTCAGCTTGGCGCGCACCTCTCCCCCGCCCGCCGTGAGCGCCCCGAGCGCCCGCGCCCAGTCCGCCGGCAGCGGCGCGCGCGGCGGGTGGTGCGGGAGCGCGCCAAAGGCCTCCTCGCCCCGCGCCTTGCCGGCGCCGTAGAGCGCCGCGAGCGGGTTGGGGCCCGGGGCGTAGCCGGCGGGGGGCGTGTAGCCGACGGTCGCCGCGGCGCCCCGCCCCGCCGCCCCCGCCGCCCCCGCCGCCCCCGCCGCCCCCGCCGCCCCCGCCGCCCCCCGCGCGCCGCCGCCCGAGCCCTGCTCAGCGCAGGAGAGGGCGCAGGCGAGGGCGCAGGAGATGGCGCAGGAGAGGGCGCAGGGGAGGGCGCAGAGGAGCGCGCGCGAGGGCGCGCCGCGAGCCGCGCTCACGGCTCCCCCCCGTCTCCGAGGTCCCCCGGCGCCCCCCGCCCGTCGAGCATCAGCCCGCTCAGGTGCTCGAGCGCCCCCCACAGGAGCGCCCGCGTGGCCACGGCGTCGCCGAGCGCCGTGTGGCGGAGGGCGGGGGGGGGCTCCACGCCGTAGTGGCGGAACGCGCCGTCGGAGCCGCAGGCCTCCGGCGGCAGCGCCCCGAGCGCCGCGAGCGCCCACATGAGCGTGTGCGTGTCGAGGCTGCGGTGCGAGAAGGCGCCCTCCGCGCTGCGCCCCGCGAGGCGGTAGAGGCGCCTGAGGAAGGAGAGGTCGAAGGAGATGTTGTGCCCCGCGAGCAGCGGCGCGCGGCCGCCGGCGCGGGCGCGCTCCTCGCTCAAGAAGGCCTCGAGGGCGTCGCACGCCGCCGCCGGGGGAAGCCCCCTCGCCTCCACCTCGGCGAGGTCGATTCCGTTGACCGCCATCGACTCCGGCGCCGTGAGCAGCTGCGGCTCGCGCACCCAGATCTCAAGGCGGCGGGCGCCGTCGAGGGACACGAGGCCCACGGTGAGCAGGCTGTGCGCGTGTGGGTCTATGCCGCCCGTCTCGGTGTCGAGCACCACCACGGGCCCGCGCGCCGCGAGGAGCGCCCCGAGACTCCGCAGCGCGAGGGGCGGCGTGCGCGGCGCGGTCATCAGGGCTCCATGCCGCAGACGGTGACGGTCATGCTGCGGCTGCAGTCGTAGTCCATGCAGTCAGTGAAGCCGTCGTTGTCGTTGTCGACCATGTCGGAGCAGGCGGCGTCGGTGTCCTCGGGGTCGCGGGCGCCGCACACGGTCACCCTGGGGTTGCGCGAGCACGAGTAGTCCATGCAGTCCACGTAGCTGTCGCCGTCGTTGTCCATCATGTCGGAGCAGGACGCGTCGTCGCTCTCGCTCGGCCCCTGCATCCCGCCGCCGCCGGCGCCGCCCGCGGGGGGGGCGTCGGGGCAGACGGTGACGGTCATGCTGCGGTTGCAGTCGTAGTCCATGCAGTCGAAGCCGTCGCGGTCGTTGTCCACGCCGTCCGCGCACGCCGCGTCGGAGTCCTCGGGGGCGCGCTCGCCGCAGACGGTGACCTCGGGGGTGCGGAGGCAGGCGTAGTCCATGCAGTCGGCGTAGCCGTTGCCGTCGTTGTCCACGCTGTCGGAGCAGAGCGCGTCGGTGGTCTCGTTGGGGCCGCCCTGGCCGCCGCCCTCGCCGCCGCCCTGCCCGCCCGCCGATGACGCGCCGCCGCCCGGCGTGGCGCCGGTGGGGGGGGGGGCGCCGGCGGTGGAGGCGCCGGCGACGGGGGCGCTCGAGGTGCCCGCCGCGGGCGCGCCGGCGCCGCCGGCGGCGTCGTCCGCCTCGTCGCTGAGGCACGCGGGGAGCGTGAGGGCGCTGGCCGCGATGAGGGCGGCGAGGAGGGGCTGTGACGGGAGGG
>VGTA01000397.1 GCA_016874875.1 Deltaproteobacteria bacterium
CAGTCCTCCACCCCCGCCACCACAAACGGCACCCCACCGCGCTCACACAGCGCCCACTCATTCTCGAGGACCCGCACCCCCCCCTCCCGCACACACCGCACCCACGCCCCCGCCCCCGAGATGAGCTCATGATTGCCAGTCACGAAAAACACCCCACACGGCGCCGACAGCCCAAGCAGCGGCTCCACGTCACGCCTGAGGAGCTCAACCCGCCCATCCACAAGATCCCCTGTGATCGCGATCAAGTCAGGAGAGAGCGCCCGCGCCCGCGCCGCGAGGCGCTCCGTGAAGGCGCGCCCGAGGGTGGGCCCCACGTGCAGGTCGGAGAGCTGCAGGACCTTGAGGCCCCTGAGGCCCTCAGGGAGCCCCGGCACCCGCACCTCCACCTCACGCAAGGCGGGCTCCGACACCGCCCGCGCCACCCCCGCTAGCCACGCGCAGACCGCCAACGCCAGCGCCGCCCCGCCCGCCCAGGCGGGCGGCGCCCCCCCGCACAGGCCAATGAGCGCTACGCCGGCGTGATGCAGCGCCGCGCAGAGCGTGAGGGCCACGAGGAGCCCCATCCAGAGCGCGGACAGCCACGCCAGCAGGCGCCCGAGGGGGGCGCGTGGGTTGAGCCAGGTGCCCGTGACAAAGTAGATCGCCACGAGCGCGCTCAGGGCGCCGCGGAGCGCCATGGAGGAGGCCCAGGGCGCTGGGGCGCTCAGGAGGGCGGGGAGGCGGGCGCTCAGGTAGGTGAGGAGGGCGCAGCTGAGCGCGCTGACGACGCTCAAGAAGGCCAGCGTGAGGTGGGCGGGCATGGAGGGACTCCGAGGGGGGCGCGGGAGGAGCCCCGCGCACGGGGGCAGCGACCGTGATAGCACCCCGCGCCCCTCCGCGTCACCCCGCCCTCAGCCTGCTAGCCCTCCGCCCGCCCCTCATCCCCAGCGGCGTCCACCTCGCTGACCTCCACCAAGACCGCCGCCACCTCCGCGGGGACATGGAACGTCGTCCGGGCGTTGATGTCCACCATCCTGTCCCTCAGCTGCCGGCGTCGCCTCTTGAGGTCGGCCAGCTCACCTCTCAGGGCGGCGATCTTCTCCTCCGACAAGATGCGGATGTCGAGGCTGTAGGACGAGTAGCTGGGACTCTCGGTCATGCGGTCGAGCTGGCGTTGGAGGCTGCTAGCGGAGAGCCGAGGCTGGCAGCGGCAGACCTCCGCGATGCCCTGCTCCCGCGACTCGAGCGTCGCCTCCTCCACCAAGAGGTCCGAGACCCCCGTCTCTACGTTGAGGCGTGCCACCGTCGCCCGCAGGAACCCCCTCGCCTCTGAGTACCTACGGAGCTTGCTGAGGTCCTCTTCGATCCGCTCTTGGCCCGCTTTGATCTTATTCTCAATGTCTTGATCAAATATGTTGATATTAATGTTCCCTGGTGTCCCCTTGAGGGAGCTGAGGGCGGCGATCTCTGCCTTGAGGGTGTCTTGGAGAACGGAGGCCCGGCGGAGGTTGATCTTCATGCTTGGATGGTCTCTCTCTGAGTGAGCGTGGTGAAGGGATCAGAGGTGGAGAGCGCTGCGCGGGGGGGGCGCGCTCTCGCAGATAGGGTGTCACGAGAGTCAAGCGAGTCAGCTAGGGGTCAAACGACAAACATCGCGTCCGTGGGGTTCGTCCGCGGTTTAACATCCAACATCAAACAGGGCGTTTTCTTGAGCAGACACCGACAAACAGCAGCTGTGGGGGGGAGTCTGCCCAAGTGCGCGTGGTTCTAGCTGATCGCTTGGAGCGGGGGCGTGACCCCCCCGCTCCGCCACCGGATGAACCAGGTGGCCACTCAGACCGCTTGGTGGCGCCGCGTCGCTGCGTCGCCTCGGTCAAGGTGAGAGACACGCGGGGTGGGGGGAGTTATTCCTGAGGGGATGAGATTTGAAAAACAGGTGCCAGGCTCCTGTAAAAACAGGTGCCAGGCTCCTGTTATCCCCTCAACATCTCAGAAGAAACACCCAAACGCCGAAAAACAAGTCGGGTCCTGAGCATAAGCCCCCTCCAAGCACTCCACCCGCCTCAGCGCCGCCCCCGGGTCCTGCGCCACCTCTATCGCGCACTCCACCAAGAACTGCGCCTCCATCAACCCCAACAGCGCCTCAAACCCACACTGCGTCACCGCCGCCCAGCTCCGCGCGCACAGCTCCCCCGCCGGCGGCGCCAGCTCACCGGCGAAGCAGGCGTCGAGCAGCGACGGGTCACACGCCGCCGCCCCCACGCACTGCGCCACCCGCTCCGCCGTCGCGTCCTCCACCGCCGCCGCCACCCCACCGCACACATCAATACACTCCACGCCGCTCCCAAAGCGCCCCCCCGCGCCCACCGCGCCGGCGCAGTCGGTCAGCAGCGACGAGCAGGAGTCCACACACAGCGACGGCGCCACGTCGCCGGCGGCGGCGCAGCGGTCAAAGTCGGCGCACTCCACCAGCCCCGCGCACGTCGCGCGGAGCAGGTCCCCCGCCTCCTCCTCCACGCAGCGCGCGTGACACAAGAACACATCCGCGCTGGAGTCACAGACCCGCTGGCGGGCACAGAACGCCTCACACGACGGCGTCGGGACCGGGGGCGTGACGCCGAGGCAGCGCGCGGCGCCGAGGCAGCCCTCGCCGCGGCGCGCGCCCACCGCCACGCAGCTCAGCGACTCCCCCCACGCCGCCGGGTCCGCCGCGCAGGCCGCCACGCAGGCCGCCTCGCCCCCCGCCGCCTGCTCAAAGCCGCACGCAGAGACGGCGGCGCAGACCTCCGCGCACAGGGCGGCGGGGGCGGGGGCGCTGGCGACGCAGGCGTCGAGGGCGGCGCAGCCCTGCCCGCGCGCCGCGGCGAGGCAGGGGGCGGCGAGGGCGAAGGCCTCGCGCTCGGCGGCGGGGAGCGCGCCGCGGGCGCAGGTGAGCGCGCAGGACTCTAGGGACTCCGTCCCCCCCTCGCAGGTGACCGCGCGCTCGCAGTAGGCGAGGCAGGCGTCGCCCGCCGCCTGTGTCTGCTCGCACGCCGCCATGGCGTCGCAGCGCTCGGTGGCGTTCACGCACGCCAGGCGCGGCAGGAAGGCGCCGGGGGCGAGGAGGTCGGCGTCGTCGCAGGCGGCGACGCAGCCCTCAGGGGCGAGCCCGCAGGTGTCGAGCGGGCCGCACAGCTCCTCGCAGGGCGGGGCCGGCGGCAGAGCGCAGCGGCCCTCGCTCGCCTCGCACGTGAGCAGCGACGCGCACGCGCCCTCCACGCGCGCGCGCAGCGTGGCGGCGCGCCCCTCGCAGCGCGCGAGGCACGCCCCCTCCTCCTCTTGCGCGCAGGCGGCGCGGTCGGCGCACAGCGCCTCGCACCCGCCCCCGCCCCCGCCCCCGCCCACGCAGGCGCGGAAGTCGACGCACGAGGCCGCCTGCCCGCAGGCGAGCCGACTCGCGCCGGCGCCGGCGTCGAGGGCGGCGGCGCAGGAGTCCACGCAGTCGAGCTCGCTCTGCCCCGCCGGCAGCCCCCCGCACAGGCGCGCAGCGAGGCAGTAGGCGTCGCAGGCGGCGCGCTCGGGGGCCACCTGTTGGGTGAGACAGGGCACGAGACTCCCGTCGCAGTCGCCCGTGAGCGCCGAGGCGAGGCAGTCGACGCCCTCCGGGCGCAGGCGGCTGGTCACGCTCGACATCACGTCGGGGCACACCCCCTCGGCGAGCGCGCCGCAGGCCTCGCCGCCGGCGCAGGCGGCGGCGGCGCCCTCGCTGATGGGGGGGGCGGGCGGCGCGAGGCAGCCCTCCACCGCCACGCAGCTCTGCGCGCCGGTGAGGCAGGCGCGGCGCTGCTGGCGGCGGCGCTCGGCGAGGGGGTCGTCCTCGGGCGCCTCGCGCAGACACTCGATGGCGCAGTCCACCTCGTCGATGGCGTCGTCGCAGCGCGCGCGCGCCGCGCAGATGTCCACGCAGTCCCCCCCGCGCGCCTCTAGCAGGCAGGCGGCGAAGGCCGGCTCCGAGTCGCACAGCGTGAGACTCACCTCTTGCACGCAGGCGCTGATCTGGCGCGCCCAGCTGGCGTCGGCGCAGGCGGAGCCGCAGGTGCCCATCTGCGTGAGGGCGGTGGGGAGGCGGAAATCGGCGCCGCAGGCGTCGGTGAGCGCGCAGGCCTCCTCGCAGCTCGGCAGGGGCGGCGCGGGCACGCGGCAGGCGCTGAGGCTGTCGCAGGCCTCGAGCTTCACGCAGGAGATGTAGCTGCGGAAGCCGAGGTCCGCCCAGTCCTGCGCGCCGCAGCCGGCGAGGCAGTCGGCGCCCCAGGGGGAGCCCTCGGGGAGGCCGCAGGCGTCATAGACGCCGCAGAGCTGCGCGCAGTCGTTGATGACGCGCACGCGCCCTGAGGCGCTCATGTCGGGCGCCATCTCGCCGCCCTCGGGGGTCATGTCGGGGGCGGGGGGGGCGCCGCCCATGTCGGGGCGGGGGGCGTC
>VGTA01000398.1 GCA_016874875.1 Deltaproteobacteria bacterium
CCGCCTGCGCGGACTTCGCCGACAACGACTTTGACGGCCTCATCGACTTCCCCTACGACCCAGGCTGCGGCGCGGCGGGGGACGACGACGAGCAGGACCCGCAGCTCCCCGCGCAGTGCGCCGACGAGCTCGACAACGACGGCGACGGGCTGACCGACTTCCCGAGCGACCCCGGCTGCGCCGGCATCGGCGACCGCGACGAGGCCAACAAGGAGCCCTCGCCTCAGTGCGCCGACGGAATCGACAACGACCGCGACGGGCAGACCGACTACCCTGCCGACGACGGCTGCCTCGCCGCCGCCGACTACAGCGAGCGCGGCACCTGCGGCGCCACCTACGACCCGCCCCGCCTCCGCGAGGGCGAGACGCTGACGGTGGACACGAGCCGCGGCGTCTTTGAGAGCTTTGGGTCCTGCGGCGGGCAGGGCAGCCCCGAGCTGGCGTTCACCTACCTGCTCACGCGCCCGGTGGAGGCCCTGGAGCTGACGACGGTGCCCCCCGCGGGCGCCCCCGCCACGGCGGTGCCCACCACGCTCTACGCCCGCCGGGTCGACTGCCTTGAGCCGTCGCTGGAGGTGGCCTGCCAGCGCGAGGAGGAGGGCGCGGAGGCGCTGGGGCACACCCTGCGCATCCGCAACGCCGCCCCCGGCGAGTACTTTGTGTTCGTGGACGGGGTGGCGGGCGCCGGCGGCGTGGTGTCGCTGACGGCGCGCGAGGTGCCCCTGGCCGCCTGCCTCAACGGCCTCGACGACGACGGCGACGGGCGCGTGGACTACCCGCGCGACCCGGGCTGCGAGGAGCCGCAGGACCGCGATGAGGAGAATCCCGCCGCGCTCCCCGCGTGCAGCAACGACGAGGACGACGACGGCGACGGGCGCGTGGACTACCCCCTCGACCTCGGCTGCGTGTCGGCGTCCTCGGACTCGGAGGTGGAGCTGTGCGGGGCGGGCGTGGCGTACCGCGAGCTCTTCTTTGGGCAGCGCGAGGTGATCGTCAACACCAGCTCCGACCCCGCCAGCGCCTCCGCGCTCTCGGGCACCTGCGGCGGCGCCGGGCGCCGCGAGGTGGTGTTCCGCTACCGCAACCCCCAGAACGCCCGCATCGAGATCAGCGCCGCCCACCCCGAGACGCAGAGCCCCTCGGTGGTCTACGTGCGCACCGCCTGCGCCGACGCGCGCTCCGAGCTCCGCTGCAGCGACGGCGTGGCGGGGGGGGCGAGCGGCGGGGCGCGGGTGGTGCTCTCGCAGGCCCGCCCCGGCGACTACTGGATCGTCCTCGACACCCGCCTCGGCGACGGGGGGTGGGTGAAGCTGACGGTGGACGCGCAGCGCCTCGACCCGCCCTGCGCCGGCGGCGTGGGGCCCGACTCGGACCGCGACGGCGTGTGCGATGACGGCGATGACGACGACGACAACGACGGCGTGCCCGACGCCGAGGACGTGGCCCCCACCGACCCCCTCCGCTGCCGCGACCTCGACGCCGACCGCTGTGATGACTGCGCGGTGGAGGGCGAGGGGGGCGCGCCGAATCCCGCCAACGACGGCGCCGACCTCGACGCTGACGGGCTGTGCGACGCGGGCGACCCCGACGTGGATGGCGACACGATTCCCAACGTCGCCGACAACTGCCCCCGGACGCCCAACTCCAATCAGCTCAACACCGACGGCGACCCGCAGGGGGACGCCTGTGACCCCGACGACGACAACGACAACGTGCTCGACGCCGATGACCTCAACCCCACCAACGCGCGCGTCTGCCGCGACGCCGACCTCGACACCTGCGACGACTGCTCCGAGACGGGGGTGGTGAACGCCCGCCGCGACGGCCCCGACCTCGACAACGACGGCAAGTGCGACGCGGGCGACGCCGACCTCGACGGCGACGGGGTGCTCAACGTGGACGAGCCGGGCACCGAGCGCGACCGCGCCCGCTGCGGCGACCGCGACGCCGACTCCTGCGATGACTGCTCGGCGGGCGCGGGGGTGCAGGTGAGCAACGACGGCGCGGACCTCGACCGCGATGGGCTGTGCGACGCGGGTGACCCCGACGACGACGCCGACGGGGTGCCTGACGCCGCCGACAACTGCCCCCGCCTCGCCAACCCCACGCAGCTCGACCTCGACGGCGACGGCGTCGGCGACCTCTGCGACCCCGACCTCGACGGCGACGGCGCCCTCAACGCCGCCGACAACTGCCCCAGCCTCGCCAACGCCGATCAGCTCAACGCCGACCGCGACGCCCTCGGCGACGCGTGTGACCCGGATGACGACAACGACGGCGTGGCGGACGAGGCCGATAACTGCCCCCTCGCGGCGAATCCCACGCAGCTCAACACCGACGCGCTCTTTGACGGCGGCGACGCCCTCGGCGACGCCTGTGATGACGACGACGACGCGGACGGGGCGCTCGACGTCGCCGACAACTGCCGCGTGACGCCCAACCCCGGTCAGGAGAACCTCGACGCCGACGTGGACGCCCTCGGCGACGCCTGCGACGCCGACGATGACGGCGACGGCGTGGACGACGCGCGAGATAACTGCGTGGGCGTGCGCAACCCCAACCAGGGCGACGCGGACGGCGACGGGGTCGGCGACCTGTGCGACGACGAGGACGCCGACGGCGTCTTTGACGTGCGCGACAACTGCCCCCTCGTCGCCAACGCCGACCAGGCTGACCTCGACGCTGATGGCCGCGGCGATGTGTGCGATGAGGACGCCGACGGCGACACCCTCATCTCGGCGATCGACCTCGATGACCTCAACCCGCGCGTGTGCATCGACTTCGACCTCGACACCTGCGACGACTGCGCCCTCGGCAACGGCCCCCGCCGCAACGCGGATGGCCCCGACCTAGACGGTGACGGCAAGTGCGACGCGGGCGATTTGGACGTGGACGGCGACGGGGTGAGCAACGAGTTCGACGCCGACCCCCGCGACCCGCTCGTGCAGTGACGGGGCGGGGCGGGGTCGGGGCTCAGAAGAACAGGCTCAGCTGAAACACGAGGGTGTCGCGGCTGTTGGTGGTGCCGTTGCGCACGTCCACGCTCTTGAGCTCGTCGGCGAAGAAGGAGCGCGTGTAGCGCGCCCCGATGGCGAACGCGCCGAGGAAGCTGAGGTCGGTGCCCACGCCGAGGTCGTAGGCGGTGGTGGTGCCCTTGAACTGCTCGAGCCCCGCCTGCTGCCAGCTCATGCCGGCCAGGGGATAGACGTCGAGGCACTGCCCGAGGGGGATGTAGACGCGCACCTGCCCGCCCCAGCCCGTCATCTCGCTCTCGCCGTCCTTGGTGTTGAGCTGCACCTCGCCGGCGAGCCCCAGCATTCCGGAGCGCAGCCCGCCGCCGAGCACGTAGGCCATGTTGGTGGTGTCCACGCCCTGGGTGGACTCAAAGCCCACGCCGAGGTTGGCCATCACCTTGTTGCCCTCGGGGCGGCAGGTGGGGACGCGCGGCGCGGGGGCGTAGCCGCCGCCGCCGCCGCCGCCGTAGCCGCCGCCGCCGCCGCTCTCCTCCTGGTACACCTCACCGCGGCGCTCCACGCGCCCCGAGGCGCGCGCGCTCTTGGTGCGCTTCATGCTCTTGCGGCTCGACTTGCTGCTCGAGGTGGTGGTGGTGCTGGTGGTGGTGGTGGTGGTGGTGCTCGGCCCGCGGGCGCCCTTGCCGCGCGACTCAGGGGCGTCGCCCACCACGCGCCGCTCTGGGGCGTCGCCCACCACGCGCCGCTCTGGGGCGTCGCCCACCACGCGCCGCGTCGGCCCGGCGTCCCCGCCGGCGCCCGGCGTCACGAGCGTCTTGGAGGGGCCGCTCTGGAGGCCGCCCGAGGCGGGCGCGAGGAGGCCGCCCCCCGACTTGTTGCTGGGCGCCGCCCCAAAGGAGCCGCCGCCCTGCTGGGCGGGGCGCGCCGCCGGGGCGCCCTTGGCGGGGCGGCCGCCAAAGCCCGAGGCCTCGCCCGCCGAGGAGGTGCGCTTGGGACTCTTGATGCCGCCGAGGGTCTTGGGCGCCGGCGCCTGCGCCTTGGGGGCCTTGGCGGGCTTGGCGGGTCTGGCCGCGGGCTTGGCGGGCTTGGCGGGACCGCTCTTCTTGAGAGTCGCCGGCCCGCTCTGCCGCTTGGTGACCTTGGGACTCGACTTGGCCTTGAGGGGAGAGGAGGGGCCGGGCTTCGCCTCCGCCTCCCCGCCCCCCGCCGCGAGCGGCGCCAGCGCGGCGACGGAGAGCGCGAGGCTGAGGGTGAGGGTGGCGCCGAGGGCGGCGGTGAGGGCTGAGGGCGGGCGCTGCATGGTGACTCCTGAGGAGGGGGCGATGCCGTGTTCTTGGGCGGGCGCGGGCGCGCAGGGCGCTCGAGGGCGAGCGGCGCGCGAAGGCGCCTTGAGCGATGAACACTTCGCCACATCTCTGAGATTTATTCAACTGCCCCCGCCCAAACACCTCCGCGCG
>VGTA01000399.1 GCA_016874875.1 Deltaproteobacteria bacterium
AGGGCGGGGCTGGGCTGGGCGGGGCTGGGCTGGGCGGGGCTGTGCTGGGTGGGGCTGTGCTGGGCGGGGTGTGTGAATCCTGAGGAGGACCCGGCGCCCGTGGGGGGGGCGGCGGGCGCGATGGGCGCGGGCGCGGGCGCGAGCGCGGCGGGCGCAGGCGCAGGCGCAGACGCGGCGGGCGCGGCGGGCGCGGCGGGCGCGGCGGGCGCGGCGGGCGCGGCGGGCGCGGCGGCGGGCGCGGCGGCGGGCGCGGCGGGGGGGGCGCTCGCGCGCCCTGCGCTGCCGGCGCGCCTCACGGTGGCCACGTATAATGTGCAAAATCTCTTTGATCTGGTGGATGATCCGGCGACGGATGAGGGGGAGTTTACGCCGTCGGGGCGCTGGAGCGCGGAGGCGATGGCGGGGCGGGTGGACGCGCTGGCGCGGGTGGTGGAGGTGATCGACGCGGACGTGCTGGTGCTGCAGGAGGTGGAGAGCGAGGCGGCGCTCGCGGCGCTCGCGGCGCGCCTCCGGGCGCGGGGGGGGCCGGACTATCCTCACCTGGCGGTGAGTCCGACGCGGGACCCGCGCGGGATTCGGCTGGCGTTGATGAGTCGGGTGCCGTTTGACCGGGCGATCGGGCGCCCGATCAACGAGGCGCTGTCCTGCGCGAGCGGGGAGTCGCTCGACGGCGCTCGCCCAGAGGCGCGCCCGATCTACGAGGTGAGTCTGTGGGGGGTGGGGGAGGAGGCGGCGCTGACGCTGCTGGTGAATCACTGGAAGTCGAAGGCGTCGCCGGGGGTGCCGTGCGCGGTGGAGGAGCACCACCGCCGGGGGGCGTCGCAGCTCCGCGGGCTCGTGTCGGAGTGGCTGGCGGCGCGCCCGGAGCGCGCGGTGGTGGTGTTGGGGGATTTTAACGCCACGGAGTCGGAGAGCGCGCTCGTGGATGTGCTCGGGAGCGAGGTCCGCCGCGACGCGCTGCGCTTCGCCGAGGACCTCTATAACCTGTGGGGGGAGCTGGGGGTGGGGGCGGGGGCGACGGACAACGCCACGAACAGCTCGTATTTTTATGATGGGCGCTGGCGTCGCCTAGATCACATCATGGTGACGCGGCCGATGGTGGAGGGGCGCGGGTGGTGGGCGGTGGAGTCGTTTGAGCAGGTGCGCCCGCCGTTCGTGATGAGCGGGGGGCGCCCCTTCTCGTGGTCGCTTGAGCGCCGCGAGGGGTTCTCGGATCACTTTCCGCTCAAGGTGACGTTGGTGGCGCGCTGAGGGCGCGCGTCTTTGCGCGCAGATTTTATTTGACAGCGGCGCCCGCGTCCGCTACAACAGCCCTCGCCTTGGGGAGTCGTAGTTCAGTCGGTCAGAACGCCGGCCTGTCAAGCCGGAGGTCGCGGGTTCAAGTCCCGTCGACTTCGCTCAAGAGCGGCCCTCCACGGGCCGCGCCGCTCGCGGCTGAAGCTGGGTGACCAGCGGTGGCACACGGAGTCGTAGTTCAGTCGGTTAGAACGCCGGCCTGTCAAGCCGGAGGTCGCGGGTTCAAGTCCCGTCGACTTCGTAGAGAGAGCGCCGAGGTGATGAGCCTCGGCGCTCTTGTTTTCGCGCGCCGCGCTGGGCGGGCGGGGCGCTAGAGGAGGCCCTCGACGGCGCCCCACGCCCGCGCCGCGGCGCCCTCGAGGGCGCGCAGGCGGGCGGCGCGGGCGGCGTGGGCGGCGGGGGTGAGGGGGGGGGCGTGGAGGGCGTGGGCGAGGGCGTGGGCGAGGGTGGGGGCGCAGCGGCCGCCCGCCGCCGCCGCCTCGGCGCCGAGGCGGGCGGCGGCGGCGGGCCCAAAGGCGAGGGCGGCGCCCGCGCGGGCGGGCTCGAGGAGGCCCTGCGGGCGCGCGCCCCACCCCCCGCCCACCACGGCGGCGGGGGCGAGGGCGTAGGCGCCGGCGAGCTCGCCGAGCGTGTCGAGGACGAGGAGGGGGGGCTGCGCGCCGGGGGGGGCGTCGAGGGCGCTCCGCAGCAGGCACGGCAGGCCGCGCCGCCGGAGGGCGGCGGCGAGGGCGGGGGCGCGCGCGGGGTAGCGGGGGGCGATGAGGGCGCGCCGGCCGCGCAGGAGGTGGGCGCAGGCGAGGAGGGCGCGCTCGTCCTCTGGGCGCAGCGCGCCGAGCACCACGTCAAGACCGCCGAGTCGCTCGGCGTAGCCGCGCAGGGCCTCGGCGGGGGGCGGGGGGGGGGCGCCAGCGTCGTCGTGCTTGGGGTTGCCGCACACCCGCACGCGGTCGGGGTGGGCGCCCATGTGGAGGGCGCGGTCGGCGTCGAGGGGGGTCTGCGCCAAGAAGAGGTCGAGGCGCGCGAAGCTGGGGCGCAGGAGGGCGCGCGCGCGCAGGGTGCCGGGGGAGACGCGCCCGTTGACCACCGCCTGCGGGACCCCCGCCCGCGCCCAGGCGGCGCTCCAGGGGGGCCAGAGCTCGAGGAGCTCGAGCAGGAGGGCGCGCGGCGCGCCGAGGGGGTGGTCGCGGAGGGCGCGCGCCGCGCCCCACAGCAGGGGCGCGGGGCGGTGGTGCGCGTGGGGCCAGAGCGCCTCAGCGCGCGCGCGCCCAGCGGCGGTGACGGCCGAGAGGGTGAGCGCGTAGCCGGCGCCCCGCGCGCGCTCCCCGAGGGGACGCAGGGCGGCGTGGTCGCCGTGGGAGGCGCCGTGGAGCCAGATGTGGGGGGGCATGTGTCCGTAAGGGGCTAGCTAGAGCGTTGAGGGAGGTCAGCTCGAGTCTGTCACATCTCATCAAGGAGAGCAGCTATGCGTGTTGAGTGCCCTCGCTGTCACAACCACTTTCAGGTCTCTCACAAGCCCTTCAACTCGATCCTGGGGTCCGCGAACTGCTTCCGCTGCGGTCACTCCTTCACGCCGTGGTTCAACCAGGACCGCGAGTTCTGGTTCTTCCCGAGCGGGCAGCGCCGCGAATCGCCTAGCGAGTTTCGCCGCCGTCATGAGCAGAAGCGGCGTGGGAAGAAGCGCTGAGCAGGAGCTCGCGCCCCCGCGCCGGGTCGGCCTCCCACACATCGCTGTGGCACACGCTCACGCGGCGGATGGGGGCGGCGGCGAGGGCGGCGGTGAGGCTGGCGGTGAAGGCGGAGCGGTCGCGAATCTGTGGAGGCCGAGGAGGCGCAGGGGGGGGCCGTGGGTCCAGAGGTCGGGGGCGAGGGGGGTGAGCTAGGGCATGGGGGGACTCGCGGGGGAGCGGGGGAGCGGGGGAGCGGGGGAGCGGGGGGCAGCGGAGGAGAGGAGCGGCGCGAGCGGCGCGCGCGGCGCCGAGCGCGATTCTGGCGCGCCCCGCTTGCCCTAGACCGCCGCGGCGCGCTATGGCTCAGCTCTCCCCCGACTCCCCCTCGAGGCCCCCGCATGCACGCCCCCCCCTCCCGCGCCGCCCGACGCGCCGAGGCGCTCGCGCGCCACACCCCTGCGCTCACCCTCTGCGCGGCGCTCCTCACCGCGCTGCTCTCTTACCCGATGCTGATGTGGGCGCCCACCGAGCTCGCGTCCACCACGCCACAGACGCCGCTCTTTGAGGCGGCGGCGCGGGCGCGGGCGCGGCTGGCGGGGGCGGCGCACGTGATGTCGTTCGTGGTGGAGGCGCCGGAGGGCGAGAGTCTGCTCAGCGCCCCCCACGTCCGCCGCCTCCACGCCGCGCTCGAGGCCGTGCGCGCCGACCCGCGCCTCGGCCCCAAGCTCCAGCGCTACCGCTCCGACCACCTCGGACTCACGCTGCACGGGGCGCTGTCGGTGGGCGACCTCGCGGCGGCGGCGCTGGCGGCGCGGGGGCTGCGGCTCGCCGAGGCGCCCGACGCGCTGGTGGAGGAGGCGGCGCAGGCGGCGGCGGCGCGGCTCGCGGAGACGCCCTCGCAGCTCCTCATCCTCTCGGGGCGGAGCGCGCGCGACGCGGCGGGGCGCTGGCGGGCGCCCGCGGTGGTCCTCAGCGCGCTCGGCGACGGGGAGGCGCTCGGCGGGGCGGGCGAGATCACGCTGAGCGAGGCGCGCCCGGCGCGGGAGCTGTTCGCGCGCGAGCTGCGCGACGCCCTCCGCGCCCACGCGGCGCCGCTCCGCGTGCACGGGGTGGCGCTCGACGTCAACCTCAGCAAGCAGGAGCAGGGCGCGGCGTCGGCGCCGCTGCTGGCGCTGGCGCTGTTGCTGAATCTGGGGCTGATCGCGGTGAGCTTCCGGGGCTACTGGGCGGTGACGCTGATCGGGCTGGGGGTGGCGACGATGATGATCTGGCTGCGGGGCGGCTCCAACCTGCTCGGGCTCAAGAGCGACACGATTCTGAGTCTGATCGTCCCGATCGCGATGGTCTCGTTCGGGATCGACGCGGGGGTGCACGCGGTGGCGCGCTACCGCGAGGAGCGCGCGGGGCGGGCGCCGGCGGCGGCGGCGGTGGCGGGGCTGGCGGGGGTGCGGGGGGCGCTGCGGGT
>VGTA01000400.1 GCA_016874875.1 Deltaproteobacteria bacterium
CCGCGCCGCGGGCGCGAGGCCCCCGCCCCCGCCCCCGCCCCCGCCCCCGCCCCCGCCCCCGCCCCCGCCCCCGCCCCCGCGGTCAGCCTGCGCCCCTACCAGCGGGAGGCGATCGAGGCGATTCTGCGGCGGCGGCGGGCGGGGGTGAGGCGGGCGGTGGTGAGTCTGCCCACGGGGGCGGGCAAGACGGTCATCTTCTCGCACCTCGCGCAGCTCGCGCAGCGGCGGGTGCTGGTGCTCGCGCACCGGGAGGAGCTGCTCGCGCAGGCGAAAGACAAGCTCGAGCGGGCGCTGGCGGGGCGGGCGCGGGTGGAGATCGAGCAGGCGGGGCGGCGGGCGAGCGCGGAGGCGAAGGTGGTGGTGGCGTCGCTCCGCTCCCTGCGGCCCGAGCGCCTCGCGCGCCTCCTCGACGAGGAGGGCTTTGGGCTGGTGATCTATGACGAGTGCCACCACGCCGTGGCGGACGACAACAAGCGCGTCCTCGCGCAGCTCGGCGTCTTTGACGAGGGCTTCAGCGGCACGCTCGTGGGCTTCACCGCCACCACCGCCCGCGCCGACGGCGTGGGGCTCGAGGAGGTCTTTGAGGAGGTGGTCTACAGCCGCTCGCTCCTCGACATGATCCGCGACGGCTACCTTGTCCCGGTGCGCGGGCTGCGGGTGTCGACGGCGGTGAGTCTGGAGGGGGTGGGCGGCGCGGGCGATTTTGGGGTGGAGGAGCTCGAGGAGCGCGTGGACATCGAGGAGCGCAACGGGCTGGTGGCGCGCAGCGTGCAGGAGCTCGCCCGCGACCGCCGCACCATCTGCTTCTGCGTCACCGTGCGCCACGCCGAGCGCCTCGCCGAGGCCCTGCGCGACCTCGGCGTGCCCGCCGCCGCCGTCCACGGCGAGCTCCGCGCCGCCGAGCGCGCCGCCCTCCTGCGCGATTTCCGCGAGGGGGCGCTGCAGGTGATCACCAACGTGGGCGTGCTCACGGAGGGCTTTGACGACCCCGGCGTGTCGTGCGTGGCGATGGCGCGCCCCACGCGCTCGGAGGGGCTCTATGTGCAGTGCGTGGGGCGCGGCATGCGGCTCGCGGAGGGCAAGCGCGACTGCTTGGTGCTCGACTTTGTGGACCTCTCCGCCCTGCGCCTCGTCACGCTCCCCACGCTGGTGGGGGTGCCCGTGGAGGTGGACTTTGAGGGGCGCGAGGCGGGGGAGGCCGCCGCCGCCTACTGGCGCTTGGTGGACGAGCACCCGGGCTTTGAGTGGGAGGCGGCGGCGATCACGCTCACCGAGCTGCAGGAGCGCGCCCGCGCCTTTGACCCCCTCCGCCTGCGCCTCTCGCCCGAGGTGCGGGCCATCTCGCAGAACGGCTGGGTGTCGCTCGGGCAGCGGGGGCTCGCGCTCAGCTTCTCGCGCGACGGCGAGAGCTTCTCGGAGCTGCTGGTGCTCCAGACCAGCGAGGGCGGCAAGCGCCGCTATCAGCTCACGCTCGACGGGCGCGAGGTGGGGCGCGCCGCGCGGGTGGAGGAGGCGGTGGAGGCGTCGGATTTTGAGGTGGGGCGCATGGGGCACCTCGCGGTGGAGACGGCGTCGTGCTACGCGCCGTGGCGCGCGGAGCCGGCCCCCCCGGAGCTCGCGCGCGAGCTCGGGCGGCAGCTCCCCTACCCGCCGCGCACCCTCGAGGACGTATTTCGGGCGATGCTCTACCTGCGCCAGTGGTCGACGGGGAGGCGCTGAGGTGGTCCCGCCGCGCGTTGCGCGCTGCGCGCTCGGGGCGCCGGCGGGGGGGGCGCCGGCGAGCCTGCGCGCCGCCCTCCTGAGCGCCGCCTTCCTGAGCGCCGCCCTCCTGAGCGCCGCCCCCCTCGCCCCCCTCACCCAACGTGACGCGCAGGCGCTCGAGCGCGCCGCCGAGCGGCTCTCGCGTGGGCTGCGGGCGGCGCGCTACAAGGTGCCCGCCCCGCGCGCGCTCGAGGCGCTCGAGGGCGACCTCGCGCTCATCGAGCGCCTCGCCGCGCGCCTCCACCAGGCGTCGCGCCCCGCGGCGGAGCGCGCGGCGGCGGTGAGGGCGTGGCGGGCGCTCGAGGGGCTGCTCCACGAGGAGGCGGGGCCCCTCGCGCGATTCGAGGGGCGGCTGTGCGTGCGCCCGCACGTGCGCGCCAACCTCGGCGGGGCGTGGGCGCACCACGGGCGCCCGGCGCGCGCCCTTGAGCACTTCCGCCTCGCCGCCGCCTGCACCCACGAGGCACGCACGCACTGGCAGGCGGCGGTGGAGGCCGCCAGCCGCTGCCCCGACCCCGCCCTCCGCGCCGCCGCCGCCGCGCGCCTCGAGGCGCTCTCCCCCGCCGCCCCCCAAGAGTGAATCCGATGGCCCTCCCCCCCTCGCTCCCCTCGCCCCTCTCGCCCCCCGCGCCCCTCACCCCCACCGCCGCGCCCACCGCCGCCCACGCCGCCACCCTGGTGGGCGCCTGGCGCGCGCGGCGCAGCGCCTACCTGCGCGCCGGGGTGCTCTCGGAGCGCTTCACCCTCCAGGGGGCGTCCCCCGCCCTTATGGACGCGCTCTGGGCGGACGGGTGGCGACACTTTGGCGAGGAGTTCTTTAAGAGCCTCTTTGACCTGCGGGGGCGGCGCCTCGCGCGCGTCCTGCCGCTCCGCGTGGACGTGGCGCGCAGCGCGCCCACCCGCGACCAGCGCCGCGCCCTCGCGCGCGCGTCGGGCCTCGAGGTGCGCTTCTGCGCCGCGCGCGTCACCCGCGAGCACGAGGAGCTGTTCGCGCGTCACGCGGAGCGCTTTAGCGAGAATCGCCCGCGCGCGCTCACGCAGTTCCTCTCGCCGTCGCTGCACCTGGTGCCCTGCCCCGTGGCGATGTGCGAGGTGCGCGCGCCCGCGGAGGGCGGGCGGCTGCTGGCGGCGAGCTACTTTGACGTGGGCGCGGAGGCGCTGTCGAGCGTGTACGCCTTCTATGGCCCTGAGGGCGGGCGCGGGCTGGGCACCCTCACGCTGCTCAAGGAGCTCGAGTACGCGCGGGGCGCCGGGCGGCGCTTCCTCTACACGGGCTACGCGCACCTCACCCCGAGTCACTACGACTACAAGAAGCGCCTGCGCGGCACCGAGTTCTTTGACGGCGAGGCGTGGCGCCCCCTAGAGGCGCTCGCCGAGGCGCGCTCTGAGCCGCGCTTTGAGCCGCACTACTTTGAGCTCCACGACATCCCGCTAGAGATGCTCACCGACGCGCCCGACGAGCCCGACGCGCCCGACGAGCCCGACGAATCAAGCGACTCCGACGAGCCTGACCTGTGACCTCTCAGCCCTCCGCCAGCCCCCTCAGCGCGCTCTCCACCTCGTCCTCCCCCGCCGCGCCGCCCTCCGCGAGCACCAGGTCGGGGCGCCAGCCGAGCGCCTCGTCGGGGAGGGCGGCGAGGGTGAGGGGGAGGGGGATTCGCCAGCGCGCCACGTGTGCCACGCTCTGGGCGAACGGCCAGCGCCGCGACAGGCTCCAGGCGCGCCACGGCACCTCGACCTCATAGCGGACGCCCTCGGGGGTCCGCAGAGCGCGGGCGATTCGGGCGTCGCCGGGCAGGAGCGCCTGCTCGCGCGTGAGGCGAGGCCCCATGGCGTGGGGGCGGAAGATGGTGGCGCCCACGAACCCAAAGAGCGCCTTGAGGCGCGCGCGGCTCTCGGGTCGCCACGCGGTGAGGAAGGCGCCGCGCGCGCGCCAACCCTCGAAGTACATGTGCCACTGCCCCAGCAGGAAGTAGCGCAGGTAGGAGAACAGGAGCGCGTGCGCCACGCCCTCGTCGCCGCTGAGCCACAGGCGCTTCCACGCCACGCGGGCGCTGAGGAGGCCGCGGGGGACGTGGAGCTCGTCGCGGCGCGCCTCCGCCAGCGGCACCCCCGCCGCCGCCTGCGCCCGCCGCGCCCGCCCCGCCGCGTTGCCGCTGAGCGTCCTGCTCACGCAGTAGTACACGCCGAGGCAGGTCTTAAAGAGCTTGTAGCCGATGTAGACGGCGAAGGCGCCCACCTTGCCCACCACGAACGCCAGCTTGAGCGCGGTGATCAGCAGTCCGCCGATGAGGGGCAGGAAGGGCGTGATGAGCGGGACGAGCACAAAGTTGAGCGCCACGAAGAGCGCTAGGAGCGGCAGCAGCAGCAGCCCCCAGAGGACGCGCGCGAGCAGCGCCTTGGCGCGATACCACGCCCAGAGCGCCTCAAAGCGCCGGCGCAGGCGCCCCCACAGGGAGGCGGAGAGCGCCTTGAGCGCCTCGCCGCCCTCCGTCGCCCGCATCCCCCGCGCCGCCCCCAGCCGCGCCGCCGCCGCCTTGAGCTGAGCGCGGCGGGTGAGCTTGACGCGGGGGGGAGGGGCGCTCAGGGCGGCGCGGCGGGGGGGGGGGGGGCGCGTGGGGGCGCGGGGGC
>VGTA01000401.1 GCA_016874875.1 Deltaproteobacteria bacterium
CTGCGCGGCGCCCCCCCTCCCCTGCTCCTCGAGCTGCCCGATTACCGCGCCCCTGCCCTCAAGGACGTCTGGCGGCGCGTGGTGAGCCGCTCGGCGGTGTTCTTGCGGGAGGCGGGGAGCGTCATCCTCGCGGGCACCGTGGCGCTGTGGCTCCTCTTGAGCTTCCCGCGCCTCGATTCGAGCCTCGCGGCGGGCGCGGAGGCGGGGGGCGCCGCGGGCGCGGCGGCGGGCGCGCTGAGTCACGAGGCGCGCGCCGCGCTCCAAAAGGAGCAGAGCTGGGCGGGGCGACTCGGGCACGCCATGGAGCCCGCGCTGCGCCCCGTCGGCTGGGACTGGCAGGTGGGAGTGGGCATCCTCGGCGCCTTCGCCGCCCGCGAGGTGTTCGTGAGCACCCTCGGCATGGTGTATGGCGTGGGCGCGGAGGCGGACGAGGAGAGCGACGCGCTCCGCGCCCGAATCCGCGCCGCGCGCCACGCGGACGGCGCGCCCGTCTTTACGCCCCTCTCGGCGCTCTCCCTCTTGGTGTTTTTCGCCCTCGCGTGTCAGTGTGTGAGCACCCTCGCGGTGGTCCGCCGCGAGACGGGCGGGTTCGTGTGGCCGGCGGTGATGTTCGGCTACATGACCACGCTCGCCTACGTCGCCGCCCTCGTCGTGTACCAGGGGGGGCGCCTGCTCGGGCTCAGCTAGCCTAGAGAGCGCAGGTCCCGTGCTCACTCCCCCCGCCCGCCCCGCCCGCCCCGCCCGCCCCGCCCGCCTCGCCCGCCTCGCGCTCCTCTGGGGCCTCCTCTCCTCCTGCGGCGACGACCGGGGCGGGGGAGGGGCGGGCGCGGAGGCGGGCGCGGGGGCGGAGGCGGGGGCGGGGGCGGAGGCGGGGGCGGAGGCGGGGGCGGGGGCAGGCTCGGAGGCGGGCTTTGATGATCACGCGCGCCCGCGCGCCCTCACCCTCGCCGCCTTTGAGGCGCTCGCCGCCCCCGACCCCGCCGGCGACGCCCTCAAGTTCTACATGAGCGGGTTTCGCGAGGGCGACCCCGCCGTCACCCGCCTCCTCGACTCGTCGTTCTATACCCTGCACGACGAGTACTACTGGTTCCGCCTCCTCAACGGCCACCCGCTCTGGGGCTACGACGTGCCCCCGCGGCGCGACCGCCGCTTTGGCGACATCGCCGAGGTCTACGGCTGGGCGCGCGCCGAGGAGGCGGCGGGGCGCGACCTGCCGCTCGACCTGCGCTTCATCCCCAGCGGCCGCCTCTACTCCCCCTACTTCTACGAGGGGGCGCTGAGCGCGCCGCGCCGCGCGCTCCTCGGCAGCGTGCTGCGGGTGCCCGCCGCCGCCGGCCGCCCGCGCCCCGAGGCGCTCTGGGCCTTTGAGCTCGAGTACTCCGACGTGCCCACGGCGGAGCACGTGCTGCTCGCCCGCGCGCGCCTTGAGGGGGCGCTCCCCCCTGAGGCGCGCCCCCTGCGCTGGCTGCTGCGCTCTCCGCCGCAGGAGGCGGTGGCGGAGGAGCTGCGCGCGCGTGGCGAGCCGCCTGAGGCCACCCTCCGCTACGCCGCCCTGAGCGCGCCCGGCGCGCGCGCCGTCTACAGCGAGGGGCTCACCGCGGGGCGCGTGCGCGTGGCGCGCGCCGGGGAGGCGCCGGCGGGGACGGCGGGGGACATCTTGGTCTTTGACCACATCCCCGATGACCTCCCCCCCTGCCGCGGCCTCCTCACGAGCGTCCCGCAGACTCCCCTCGCCCACATCAACCTCCTCGCGCGCAACCGCCAGATTCCCAACGTCTTTGTGGCGGGGGTGGTCGACGACCCCCTCGTGGCGCAGCTGGCGCCCGCGCGGGCGCCGGCGGCGCTGTGGGCGCGCGCGCCGGACGACTGGGCGCTCGAGCCGCTCACCGCCGACGAGTACGACGCCTTCTCCCGCGCCCTCCGCCCCCCGCGCCGCGCCCTCCCCGCCGTGGACCTCGGGGCGCAGCCCTACGCCTACGCCCTCGAGGCGCTGCCGCTCCCCGCCGCCCTGGCGCTGCGCCCCGCCATCGGCGGTAAATCAGCGGGCCTCACGGCGCTCATGGCGGCGGGCGCCGAGACGCCCTATGGCGCCCTCGCCCTCACGGGGCGCGCCTACGCGGAGCACCTCGCGCCCCTCCGCGCAGAGCTCGAGGCGCTGCTCGCCGACGGGGAGTTCCGGCGCGACGCCCGCGCCCGCGCCCTCGCCCTCGAGGGGCCCGCCTCCTACGCGGCGCGCTACCCGGGCGCCGCCGACGCCGACTACGCCCGCGCCCTCGCCGCGGCGGAGAGCGCGCTCGGGCGCGTCGCCGCCGCCGGTGGCGTGCGCGCGCTCGTCCGCGCCGCCCCGGTCCCCCCCGCCGCCCTCGCCGCGCTCACCGAGGCGCTGCGCGCCCGCTTCGCCGCCCTCTCCCCACAGCAGGGCCTCCGCTTCCGCTCGTCGAGCAGCGTGGAGGACCTAGAGGGCTTCAACGGCGCCGGCCTCTACGCCTCCTTCACCGGCTACCTCTACCCGCAGGCGCTCAGCGGCGCGGGCCGGGCGCAGAGCGTGGCGTGGGCGCTGCGGGAGGTGTGGGCGTCGTACTGGGGCGTGGAGGCCTTTGAGGAGCGGCGCGCGGAGGGGGTGGAGCACCTCGCGGGGCACATGAGCGCCCTCGTCCACCCGCACTTCCAGGACGAGGCGGAGCGCGCCAACGGGGTGCTCACGCTCACGCTCACCCCCCCGCCCCCCACTCAGCGCCCCCTCGGCGCCCCCGCCCCCGCCCCCGCCCCCCTCGCCGTGGCGGAGGTCAACGCGCAGGCGGGCGCCCTGAGCGTGACCAACCCGGAGCGCCCAGGGGCGCTCCCCGAGGTGAGTCGCGTGGAGGTGTGGGCGGGGGCGGGGGGGACCCTCGAGGCGCGGGTGGCGCGCCTGCAGCCCTCCACGGAGCGCGCGGAGGTGCTCACCGACGACGAGCTCGCCCGCCTCGCCCTCCACACCCTCCACGCCACGCGCGCCTGGCTCGACGCTGAGCGCGCCGCGCAGGAGGCCCCCCGCCGCCCCGCCACCCTCACGCTCGACGTGGAGTTCCGCGCCGTGGAGGCGTGGTGGCCCCTCTCGCGCGCCCCCGGCGCCGCCGGGGACGGGGCGCCGCGCCTCATCCTCAAGCAGGCGCGCCCCCTCGAGCCCGCCGCGCGCGGCCTCAGCGACGCCCTCGCCGCCGCCCCCTTCCCCCTCGACCTCCTCCGCCGCGCCCGCCTCGCCCGCCGCTGGCGCTGCGCCCCCGCCGCCCCCGCCCCCGCCCCCGCCCCCGCGCTCTCCTTGAGCGTCACGCAGGTCTACTCCGACCCCCTCCTCGCCCCCTCCCTCGGCTATGAGGAGGCGCCCCTGTCGAGCGACTTTCGCTTCGTGAGCCCCCTCGATGGGCGAGAGTGGAGCTTTAGTCACATGAGCGTGGCGGCGGTGCCGAGCGGGGCGGGGGAGGGCTGGTCGCTGTCGATTTTTGCGCGCGAGGGGCACGCGCTGCCCCTGCGCGCGCTCTCGGTGGGCGCGGCGCCCCTCGGCGGCGGCGAGGCGCGGCTGCGGTGGTGGGGGCCGGGCGGCGAGGAGCGGTCGGAGGACGTGACGTGTGCGCCGGAGGCGCTGTTCGCGAGCCCCGGCGAGCTGCTCCGCGAGCTTTTGCGCGCGCGAGGCGTAGAGGTGGGGGAGGGCGGCTAGCGCCCGCGCCGCCCCCCGCCGCCCCTGCCGCCCCCGCCGCCCCCGAGCAGCCGTGGCTCCACCTCGAGGGCGAGGGGCGCCACCGGCTCCCACCCCTGCCGCGCGAGCAGGTGGTTGGATTCCACGGGCTTGGCCCCCGCCGCGCGGTCGAGCGACAGCGTGATGTGGTAGGTGCCGCCGTCGGGGCGCGCCACGGCGCCGTCGATCTCCACCACGAGGCACTCTACGCGGTCGCCCCGCGCCACGCCCACCACGCTCGCGCGCGCCGCGGGGGGCGGGGGGGCGGAGTCGGGGAAGGACACGGTGATGTGGTGGGCGATCACCTCCGGGTGGCGCGCCGGGAAGCGCGCGAGCACCCGCGCGCGGCAGGACTCGGTGAGCAGGTAGGCGCTGTAGGTCATAGACTCTCGGGTGGTCCTTGGTATAGAGCGTGTGGACTCTCCGCGCGGCTTTGGGGTAAGTTCCCGCTGCGCGGCGCTCAGCGCTCGGCGCGCGGCGCTCGGCGCGCGGCGCTCGGCTCTCGGCTCCGCTCGGGGGCGGGGGTGCGCGCCGAGGGCCCCCGCGCCCCCTTGACAGGCGGGCCCACATTACACACCCTCTCAACGCGCTCTCAAGCGCAAAAGGCACCGCGCGCCCCATGCGCTCTCTCCCCTCTCGCCGCCCCTCTCCCCTCGCCGCGCCCGCG
>VGTA01000402.1 GCA_016874875.1 Deltaproteobacteria bacterium
CTGCGCGTGAGTCTAGGGCTCGCCCCCGCCCGCCGCCACGAGGCGCCGCGCGCCGCCGAGGCGGGGTGGTGGCGGCTCGCCTACCCCTGGGGCTTCGCTGAGGAGGTGTCGCGCGCCGCCGCCCGCGAGGGGCGCGCGGCGTCCTGGCTGCTGAGCTTCATCCGCAAGGAGAGCGCCTTCGCGCCGCGCGCGCGCAGTCCGGCGCAGGCCCTGGGGCTCATGCAGCTGCTGCCCAAGACGGCGCAGGCGATCGCTGCGTGGGCGCCCCCCGAGGCGCCCCCCGAGGCGCTCATCGAGGGGCTCCCCGAGGCGCTCCCCGAGGCGCTCTACGACCCCGGCACCAACGTCCTGCTCGGCGCCCGCTACCTCCGCGCCCTCGGCGCCCGCTACCACGAGCAGCTCCCGCTGGTCGCCCTCGCCTACAACGCCGGCCCCGCCGCCCTCGGCGGGTGGCTCCGGGCGGCGCGGGAGGAGCAGGGCCTCGCGCGCCTCGACCTGTTCGTGGAGCGGGTGCCGTTCAAGGAGGCGCGGGGGTATGTGAAGCGGGTGGCGCAGGGCGTGTGCCTCTATGAGCTGCTCTACGGCGAGCTGAGTCTCAACGCGTGCGCGGGGCGCCTGCCGCTGTCGCTGACGCTGGAGGCGCGGGAGGGGGTGGGGTTCTGAGGGGGCGCGCGGATATGCCGTTGGATGTGGACTGCAGCCTTGACCGCGCAGCCTTGACCGCGCAGCCTTGACCGCGCAGCCTTGACCGCGCAGCCTTGAGGCGCTCCCTCACGCCTCTGCCCCCATCCGCCCCCATCCGCCCCCACCCGCCCCCGCGCGCCCCCTCACCCCATCCTCAAGAGCTGCAGCACCTTCCACCGCAGCACCTCCTTCGTAAACGGCTTATGCAGCAGCGCCTCCCCCTCGCCGCCCACGTCCCCCAGCACGTCCGACGTGTACCCTGAGATAAACAGCACCGGCAGCCCCGGCAGGCGCGCGCGCGCCTCGCTCGCGAGCTGACGGCCGTTGAGCCCGGGCATCATCACGTCCGTGATCAAGAGCGCGGGGGGGGGCGCGAGGAGGGGGAGGGCGGCGAGCGCCTCTAGGGGGTCCCCAAAGCTATCGACGCGGTGCCCGAGGCTCGTGAGCTGGCGGGCGAGGGCGCGGCGGAGCTCGTGGTTGTCGTCCACTAGGAGCACGCGCGCCCCCTCGGTGGACTCTGGCTCCGCGCGGCGCGGGGGGCGGGGGGCGGGGGTGGCGGAGATGGGCCAGGTCGCCACCGCGCGGTTGCGCCCCCCGTGCCGCGTCAGCGACAGCGCCCCCCGCGCCTCGCGCATCAGCGCGTGCACCCTCACCAGCGCCGGACTCCCGTCCTCCGCGCCCTCCTCCTCACCCGCCGAATCGTAGGAGTCGATCAGCGCGCTCAGGTCGCCAAAGGGGGTGGGCGGGCCCTCGTCCTCCACCGTCAGCCGGAGCTCTAGCAGCCCCCGCGCCCCCTCCTCGAGCCTCAGCGACACGCGCACCTCCCCCCCTGACGGGCTCGACTCCACGGCGTTGAGCGTGAGCGCCAGCAGGGCGAACTCCAGCTGCCCGCGGTCCACCCGCGCCTCGTCGAGGGCGCCGCACTCGGTGATGAGACTCACATCTCGGGGCGTCAGCCGGTGCAGCAGCCGCTCGAGCCCCCGCAGCACCTCCGCCGGCGGCACCTCGGCGGCGCGCTGCTTGCTCTGGCGGCGGCTGAAGGCGAGGAGTTGCTGCGAGAGCACCCCGCCGCGCACCACGCTCTCGCGCACGTCCTTGAGGCTCTCCTGCACGAAGGGGTCGTCGGGGGGCAGCTCCTCGCCGAGCAGCTCGATGTTCCCCGACAGCGCGCCGAGGATGTTGTTGAGGTCGTGCGCCACGCCGCTCGCCAGCCGCCCGAGCGCGTCCATGCGGCGGGCGATGGCGAGCTGGTGCTGCACCCACGCCTGCCGCTCGTGCGCCGAGATGAGCGCCGAGAGGTCCATCACCGACAGCAGCCACCCCCGCCCCGCGCCCACCTGGCACGGCGCGTAGCTCATGCGCGCGGGGAAGGCGCTCCCGTCGAGGCGCGCGCACAGCAGCGGCGCCCGCGCGCCCCCCTCGAGCTCGGCGAGCCGGTCGAGCGGCGGCAGCCCCAGCGACCGCCCCGCGGTCGCCAGCAGCGCCTCGCGCGTGCCCCCAAACAGCGCGCAGGCCTGCGCGTTCACCTCCACGCACCGCCCCTCGGCGCTGTAGAGCAGGAAGGCGTTGGCGGCCTCGTCGAAGACCTGCCGGTAGTGCGATTCGCTGAGGGCGAGGCGCTCCTCCACGGCGCGGCGCTGCTCGATCTCGGCGCGCAGCTCGGCGCTGCGGCGCTTGGCGGTGCGGGTGCGCCACAGCCCCACGAGGGCGGTGAGGAGGACGGCGCTGAGGGCGGCGAGCCAGCGGGCCAGCGGGCGCTCGTGCAGGGCGGGGCGCACCTCGAACGTCAGCGCCACCGGGGCGCTCGGGGCGCGCTCGAGGCTCACGCTCCGCACCTCGAAGCGGTAGCGCCCGGGGGCGAGGCGCGGGTAGGTGGCCACGCTCGCCCGCCCCGCCGCCACCCAGCCCGGCGCCGGCTCGCTGAGGTCGGTGAGGCGGTGCTCGTAGGCCACGGCCTCGTGCGGCTCGAGCAGGATGGCGCTGTAGTGCACCTCGAGGCGGCGGAACTCGTGGGCGGGGACGCGGGTGGGGGCGTCGAGCCGCAGCGGCGACTCGCCCACCGCGGCGCGGCTCAGGCGCGGGGGGGGCAGCGGCGCGCGGTGGAGGGGCGCGCGCGTGGGCACCACCGACACCCCCGCCACCCCCGCCAGCCACAGCTCCCCCTCTGGCGTGAGCGCCGCGCTCGGGCGCAGCCAGCCGTTGGCCTCCCCCACCCGCAGGAGCTGCGTCACCACCCGCGCCTCGGGGTCCTCGCTGGCGCGCGCGAGGTCGCTCAGGCGGGCGTGGGTGAGCCCCTTGTTGCCCTGTAGCCACGCGTCCCCCTCGGGCGTGAGCGTGATCGATGACAGGTAGGGGTCGGTGAGCTCGCCGCGCCGCAGGGGCAGCCGCCCGGCGCGGTCGCCGCGCACCCAGCCGAGCCCGCCGCCGTAGGTGGCCACCCACAGCGCGCCGTCGGGCGCCTCCACCACGTGGCGCGCCGCGCCCTCGGGCAGCCCGTCGGCGCTCGTGAAGGTGCGCCACGCCCCCCCCCGCCGCACGCTCACCCCCTGCCCGTGGCCCACCGCGAGGTCCCCTCCCCCTGCGCCCAGCTCCGCCACCGAGAGCACCCAGGCGCCCGACGCCGCCGGCGGCAGCGCCTCGCGCGTGGCGGGGGCATCGCTGCGCAGGCGCAGGAGCGCGCCGCCGCGCGTCCCCACCCACCAGTCGCCCCGCCGCGCCCCCCGCGGGGCGATGAGAGAGGCGTTGCCTGCCTCGCGCAGCGCGTCGCTGTCGGGGTGCCGCTCAAAGCCCGCTCCGTCCTCGCGGCGGCGGAGCAGCTCAAATTCACGCCCGAGGAGCAGCTCTGAGCCGTCCCGCGCCCCCAGCGCGTCCACACACCCGCCGTGGCGCGCCGAGGGGAGCGGGACGCGCTCAATGGGGCGCCCGGGCGCCCTTGGGCGCGCGCGCCAGAGCTCGTCGCAGCTGTGGGCGAACCACAGCTCTCCCCCGAGGCGCGCTAGCGGCCCGGTGTCCTGGTCGTCGCGCTTGCCCGGCCAGGTGAGCCGCTCAAAGGAGTCCTCGGAGACGCGGGCGAGGCCGAGGCCGGTGAAGCCGAGCCACAGCGCGCCGGTGGGGCTTAACCACGACGCGCGCGGCGCGCCGCGCAGGGGCACGCGCGTCGCGGGGAGCGCCTCGCCCCGCCTCACCCGCGCCGCCGCCTCCCCCTCAGCGCCGAGGTCAAACACGCCATCAGCGGTGAGCACGAGGAGGCGGCCGTCGGGGGCGCGGACCGGGCGCGCGCGCCAGGCGCCCCGCAGGCGCTCGGGCGCGGCGGGCAGGGCGGGCGCGGCGGGCGCGGTGTGGGGGGCGCGCGCCTCGCCGCCCTCGCCCCCCGCGCGCCCCCCCGCCGTTACCCGCACCAGCGCCTCCCGGCGCTCCCCGGCGCGCGACACGAGCCACAGGCCGTCCTCGTAGAGCGCCCAGAGGTCGCCCCCCGGCGCGGGCAGCCCGCCGCGGCAGGCGGGGAGGGCGCCGTCGGGGAGGGGGCTGGCGGGCGGCGCGCCCCAGATCTCGCCGCTCGGAGCACGCCGCCACAGCGCCGAGGCGGCGCACAGCCACAGGTGCCCGTCGTCGGCGAGGTCGACGTGGAAGACGCTGTCGGGGGGGGCTGGGAGCGGCACGCGCTCCACGCGCGGCGCCGGCGTGGTCGCCTC
>VGTA01000403.1 GCA_016874875.1 Deltaproteobacteria bacterium
GCTGTTTGAGCGCGGCATAGAGGTGCCCGTGATCCCCGCGCCCCACGACGGGGCGCCCGACTACATCCGCGTCTCGGCGCAGGCCTACAACGCCCTGCCGCAGTACGAGCGGCTGGCGGGGCTGCTCGCGGGGCTGCGGGCGGGGCTGCCGGCGGGGCTGCCGGCGGGGCCGCTCGCGGAGCCGGGGCGCCCCCGCTGACGCGCCAGTAGCGCCCACGCCCCGCGTCGCGTAAGATGCCCCGCGCCCCTCACCGAACGGAGCGTCCCCCATGCCCCCTCCCGCGCTCTCGCCCGCGCTCCTCCCCCTCCCCCCCCGGCGCCCGAGCGCCCTCGCCCTCCCGCTCGCCCTCCCGCTCGCCCTCTCGCTCGCCCTCCCGCTCGCCCTCTCGCTCGCCGCCTGCGGCGACCCGAGCACGACGCCCCCGCCCGCCGCCGGCGCCGCCGCCGGCGCCGCCCCGGGCGCCGCGCCGGGCCTGCGCGCGCTCCTCGACGCCTACCTCACCCCCTCCTGCGCCCAAGAGGCCTGCCACGGCGGCGAGCGGGGGATCGCGGGGCTGCGGCTCGTGGAGGCGGAGGAGGCGCACGCCGCCCTCGTGGGCGCCGCCCCCACCAACGCCAACGCCGCGGAGGGCGGACTCCTGCGCGTGACCCCCGGCGACGTGGAGCGCTCCTACCTGTGGCAGAAGCTCACGCTCAGCCAGCAGGCGCTCGCCGAGGCGGGGCTGGGCGCGGCGATGCCCATCGCGGGGCGCGCGCCGGGGGCGCGCACCCTCGACGCCGTGCGCGCCTGGATCGAGGCGGGCGCCCCCCTCGACGGCGCCGCCCTCAGCGCCGACGACCTCAGCGCCGACGACCTCGACGAGGGCGCGGCGCGCGTGGAGGACGCCTACGTGCAGTGCGCGGTGGACCCGAGCGTGACGGCGACGCGGGCGCGCGAGGAGGCGTTCGAGGCCTGCTTCGCCGCCCCCGAGGACGCGGAGCGCACCCGCCGCCTCTACACCCCCGTCATCACGATCCCGCCGCGCACCGAGCGGCTGGTCTGCTCGTACCTCAGCGCCCCGATCGACGCGCCGATGTGGGTGAACAGGACGGTGGGGCAGCAGATGACCGGGGGGCACCACGCCGCCGTGTTCTTAGCGGTGTCGCCCTCCGACGAGCCCCCCCACGAGTGCCGCGACGACGAGATGAGCAACTTCCGCTTCGCCGCCGGCGCCGGCGGCGGCGGGGGGCAGGACACCGACCTGCCCGACGGCGTGGCGCTCAAGATCGAGCCCGGGCAGCAGTTCGTGATCCAGTCCCACTACATCAACGCCACCGACGCGCCCATGGAGGTGATGGACGCGGTGGACCTCGTGCAGGTGGAGGAGGAGACGGTGCGCGAGCGCGTGGACCCCTTCGCCATCATCTACAGCGAGCTCGACATCCCCGCCCGCGCCGAGGGCTTCGAGGTCCGCAAGACCTGCCGCCTCCAGTCGCCCATCAGCGTCTACATGCTCCTCGGGCACACGCACGACGCCGGCGTGCTCTTTGAGTTCATCCACCACGCCGGCGGCCTCGGCGCCGGCGCCGCGCGCACCCTCTACCGCGCCACCGACGGCCCCCTGCTCCGCGACAACCCCGAGATCAAGTACTTCGACCCCCCCCTCCCCTTCGCCGCCGACGACGTCCTAGAGGTGGTGTGTCGCTGGGACAACCCCTCCGACGAGGCGCTCGGCTGGCCCGACGAGATGTGCGTCGCCCTCATGTACTACGGCCCCGGCGCGGGCTGGATGACCTGCGACACCCACGACGAGGTGCCGAACGTGGCGGGGCGCGGCGAGGGCGAGGGCGAGGGCGAGGGCTGCGTGCCCCCCGACGCCCCCGGCAACGCCCTCGGCGTGGGCCGCGCCTGCACGGCGAGCGGGGGGGAGTGCGCGTCGGCGGAGCGCGCGCGGCTGTGCTTGGCGACGTTTGACGCGCGGGCGAACTTCTGTAGCTTCTTGAGCTGCGCGTCGGATGAGGAGTGCGGGGAGGGGGCGGTCTGCTTGGCGCAGGGGCCGGCGACGGCGTGTGTGCCGGTGATGTGCGCGGAGTGAGGGCCCGATCAGATCAGATCAGATCAGATCAGATCAGACCAGATCACCTCGCCCGCCCCCGCCCAACGCGCTAAAGTGACGCCCCCCCCCGGCGCCACCCAAGAGAGCCCATGCACCCCTCCCCCGCCCCCCCGCGCCCCCACCGCGCCCTGAGCCTCATCCCCCCCATGACGCAGCTCAACACCCCCTACCCCTCCACCGCCTACCTCACGGGCTTCCTGAGGAGCCGCGGCGTGGAGGCGGCGCAGGCGGACGTGGCGCTGGAGCTGGCGCTGCGGCTCCTCACGCGCGACTCCCTCGCCCGCGTCAAGGAGCTCGCGGAGGCCCTCCCCGCCGCGCGGCGGACGCCCTCGGTGGAGTCGTTCCTGCGGCAGTACGCGCGCTACGACCAGACGGTGGAGCGCGTGGTGGCGTTCCTGCAGGGGCGCGACAGCACGCTCGCCCACCGCGTCGCGTCGCTCGCGCTCCTCCCCGACGGCCCGCGCTTTGAGGTGCTCTCCTCCTACGCCGACGACGGGGGCGGCGACCCGCTCGGGTGGGCGTTCGGGGCGCTCGGCGCCACGGACCGCGCGCGGCACATCGCCACCCTCTACCTCAACGACCTCGCCGACGTGCTCCGCGACGCCGTGGACCCGCGCTTCGAGTTCGTGCGCTACGCCGAGTCCCTCGCCGCCGCCCAGCCCACCTTCGCCCCCCTCGCCGCCGCCCTCGCGGCGCCGCCCACGCTCATCGACGAGCTGCTCGAGGAGCTCACCCTCGCGGCGGTGGCGCGCCACGACCCCACCCTCGTGCTCATCTCTGTGCCCTTCCCGGGCTGCGTCTACGGGGCGCTGCGGATGGCGCAGGCGATCAAGCGCGCCCGCCCGGGCCTCCCCGTGGCGCTCGGCGGCGGGTATGTGAACACGGAGCTGCGCGAGCTGTCGGAGCCCGAGATCTTTGACTGTGTGGACTTTATCACCCTCGACGCCGGCGAGCGCCCGCTGCTGGCGCTCCTCGAGCACCTCGAGGGGCGGCGCGGGCGGGACGCGCTGGTGAGGACCTTTGTGCGCGAGGGGGAGGGCGCGGCGGCGCGGGTGCGCTTTGTGTCGCGCCCCGAGCCCGAGGTCCCCTTCGAGGAGGTGGGGACGCCCACCTGGGACGGGCTGCCCATCCACCGCTACTTGAGCCTGCTCGACCTCCTCAACCCCATGCACCGCCTCTGGAGCGACGGGCGCTGGAACAAGCTCACGGTGGCGCACGGCTGCTACTGGAAGCAGTGCAGCTTCTGCGACGTGAGCCTCGACTACATCAGCCGCTACGACGCCGCCTCCGCCCGCACCCTCGTGGACCGCGTGGAGCGGATCATCGACGAGACGGGCCAGACGGGCTTCCACCTCGTGGACGAGGCGGCGCCGCCCAAGTCCCTCCGCGCCTTCGCCGAGGAGCTGCTGCGGCGCGGCGCGCAGGTGACCTGGTGGGGCAACGTGCGCTTCGAGAAGACCTTCACCCCCGCCCTCAGCGCCCTCCTCGCCGAGAGCGGCTGCATCGCGCTGTCGGGGGGGCTCGAGGTGGCCTCCGACCGCCTGCTCAAGCTCATGCGGAAGGGGGTGACGGTGGAGCAGGTGGCGCGCGTCACCCACGGCATGGCTGAGGCCGGCATCCTGGTGCACGCCTACCTCATGTACGGCTTCCCCACGCAGACGGCGCAGGACACCGTGGACGCCCTCGAGTACGTGCGCCAGCTGTTCGCCCACGGCTGCATCGAGAGCGGCTTCTTCCACCGTTTCGCCTGCACCGTCCACTCCCCCGTGGGCCGCGACCCCGCCGCCTACGGCGTGCGCCTGCTCCCGCTCCCGCCGGGGGGCTTCGCCAAGAACGACGTGGGCTTCGTGGACCCCACCCCCATGCCCCCGGGCGTGGACCACGACCTCCTCGGGCGCGGGCTCCGCAAGGCGCTCTACAACTTCATGCACGGGGTGGGGCTCGACGCGGACGTGCGCTCGTGGTTCGAGCTCCCGCGCGGGGCCTGCCCGCGCCCCACGGTGCGCCGGGATTTTGTGGAGCGGGCGCTGCGCTCCGCGACTTAGCCGTCTCGCCTTAGCCGTCTAGCCCATCTCACGCCCGCGCTCCTCGGATAGAATCTCCCCATCCCCCGTGTCTCACAAGACAGGAAAGCGCCCTCCGCTCACCCATCACCCCCGCCAGGAGCCTCATGCCCCTCACCCGCCTCCCCCTCCAAGACTCCCCCGCCCACGCCGAGCGCTGCCAGCGCCTCCTCGACCTCCCGCGCGACTACGCGCGCAACATCGCCTTTGAGA
>VGTA01000404.1 GCA_016874875.1 Deltaproteobacteria bacterium
GTGGCGCCGCCGGCGGGGGGCGTGGCGCCGCCGGCGGGGGGCGTGGCGCCGCCGGCGGGGGGCGTGGCGCCGCCGGCGGGGGGCGTGGCGCCGCCCGTGGGGGGCGTGGCGCCCCCCGTGGGGGCGGAGGCGCCGCCGGCGCAGGGCTCCTGCTCACACTCGTCGAGCGCCAGGTCTTGCTGACACGCGCTGAGCAGCGCGAGCGCTGCGAGGGACGCCGCGCGGGGGGGGAGGGGACGTGGGGTTCGCATGCTCTGGGCCGGACTCCTCGACGGGGCTGTGGTGGGGCTGTGGTGGAGCGCGGTGGGGCGCGGTGGGGCGCGGTGGGGCGTCATTTCACCGTTGCTCAGATTTCATCCGTAAAGTCAAGGCCCACGCGCCCCGCGCCCCTAGCGCCCTGCGGGGGGAGAGGGAGCGCCGCTTGAGCGCGGCGCTTCAAGACCTCAGCGCGCTGCTCTAGCGCGCCGAGCGCCGGCGCGCGTGGGCGGCGAGGGCGCCGAGGAGGGCGGCGGCGAGCAGGAGGAGGGGAGGCTCCGCGCGCCCGCCCGCCACCCCGCAGGCGCTCGCGCCGCCCGCTCGCGCGGGCAGGCTAGGGGCTTCGCCCGTGACGGGGGAGCGCCCCTCCCCCTGCGCGCCGCCCTCTCCGCCGCGCGCCCCGTAGCCCGTCGCGCCCCCCGCCTGCGCGGCGCCCGCCTGGGGGGGGACGCTCGTCTGTGTACCGGCTCGCGCCCCCGAATCTTGCGCTCCCGCCTGCTCCCCCGCCTGCTCCTCTGCCTGCGTACCCGCCCGCGCCCCCGCCTGCGCCCCCGCCTGCGTACCCGCCTGAGACTCCCCCGCAGGGCGAGGGGCGCAGCGGGCGGCGCCCGGGGCGCCCTCGCAGAGCTCGCCGCCCGCGCAGGGCTCGCTGGCGAGCACCTGCCCCGCGCCGTCGCAGGTCACGCGCTCATACGGGCTCGCGCAGGCGGGGCCCGCCACGGGCGCCCCGCCCGCGCCTAGGCAGGCGCGCAAGGCGCAGTGGGGCTCGCCGCCCGCCGCGGAGCAGGTGGCGTCCTGCTCGCACTCGGTGGCGGTGATGACGTTGCCGTTGAAGCAGCGCCCCACCGCGCCGCTCGGCAGGCACACGGGCTGGTCGACCACCTGCCCCGGCTCCGGCGCGGGGCAGCCCGCTACGGGGGGCACGCAGCGCGCGCCGCCGCCCTCCACCGAGCACACCTGCCCGGCGGGGCAGGGGCGCTCCTCGAAGGTGTTGTTGGCGAAGCAGGCCAAGACGCGCCCCGGGGCCAGCGAGCAGGTGTCGTGGTCGTAGGGGGGCGTGTCGCGGTCCACGCACAGCGACAGCACGCAGCGCGCCGCCGTGGGGGCCACGCCGGCGGTGGAGCAGAAGCAGCCGAACGCCCCGCAGTCTCCCGGCGGCCCCGTGAGCACCCCGCCGTCGCAGCCGAGGATGCGCGTGTCGTCGAGGCAGATCGTGGCAGCGCCCGCGCGCGGGCACTCCGGCGTGCCGCAGCGGGGGGCGGGGTCGGCGATGCAGGTGGTCCCGTAGCGCGCGCAGTCGACCAAGTTGCACTGCGCGTCGACGATGAGGTGGCCGTCGCAGCGCGCCTCGCAGCTCTGGTTCTCGGTGACGAGCCCCGAGGTGAAGAACGGCGTCCGCATGTTGGCGCCGTCGAGGTTGAGCTCGGCGTGGATGTGGTCGGTGTGGGGGATGGTGCCGTTGAAGGGGCGCAGGCGCCCCCCCGGCGGCCGGGTGGTGCTCCACTGCGCGCGGTCCCAGATGATGTACTGCACGCCCAGCTGCACGGCGTTGGTGAGGAGCCAGTTGGCCACGGGGTCGCCGAGCGTGTTGTCCGCCACCCCGCTGCTGACCTCGGGGATGTGGATATCGAGGGCGCGCCCGAGGGAGTGGACGGAGAGATTGCTGAGGTTGGCGGAGTTCTGACGGCAGCAGGGGTCGCTCCCCGAGATGAAGGGAATCTGCGGGAACTGCTGGCGCAGGTGGCGCTGCAGGGCGAGGGTGCCGGGCAGGGGGGGCTGGCAGGCGGGGTGGACGCAGCTGCAGGTCCAGGGGTTGTCGGGGGTGCCGCAGCTCCCGAGCGGGGCGATGGAGGGCTCCGCGTCCCGGCGCACGTTGATGCGGTCGCCGATGGCGAGCACGTCGGGGGGCGGCTGCCACCCCCCAGGGAGCGACACCGCCGCGCGCCTCGCCTCGAGGGCGGGCGCCTCAGGCGCCTCGGGCGCCTCGGGCGCCTCGGGCGCGTCGAGCGGCGCGCAGGCGTGGAGCGCCCCGAGCGCCCCGAGCGCCCCGAGCGCCCCGAGCGCCCCGAGCGCCCCGAGCGCCCCCCGCCCCTCACGCCGCGCGCCTCCCCGCCGCGCGCCCGCCCACAGCCCCAAGAGCGCCGCCCAGAGGAGCCCCTCGGGCGCCGCGCCCCCCCCGCCCCCCCCGCCCCTCAGGGCGCACGAGCCCCCGCTCACGAGCTGCCCCTCGCGCGTGCCCTCCTGCGCGTCCGCGAACGGGTTGGGCGGGACAGAGGTGGGGAAGGGCGCGGGGCCTGCGGACAGCTCCTCGGGCGCCCCGCCCTGCGGCGCGCCCGCCCCCCCGCCCTGCGGCGCGCCCGCCCCCCCGCCCTGCGGCGCGCCTGAACGCCCACCGAGCGCCGCGCTCGAGCCCCCGCTCGGACTCTCGCCGGAGCCCTCCCCCGAGCTCCCGCCCTGAGTCGCCGCGCCCCCCCCGCCCTGCCCCCTGCCCCCGGGCCCCTCCCCCGCGCCCCCCTCAGGGAGCTCCACCACCGGCGGCCCCTCATAAGGCTCGCTCCCAGCGGGCGGGGGCGGCGGGGGCGGCGGGGGAGGGGGCGGGGGCGGCGGGGGCGGCGGGGGCGCCTCACAGCGCGCGTCCCCCGGGGCCCCCTCACAGCGCTCGCCGCCCCCGCAGGGGGTCGCCGAGATGACGTTGCCGTTCACGCAGCGCCCCACCGCCCCGCTCGGCAGGCACACGGGCATATCGATGACCTGCCCCCCCTCCGGCACGGGGCAGCCCGCCACGGGCGCCACGCAGCGCGCCCCCCCGCCCTCCGCCGTGCACACCTGCCCCGCGGGGCAGGGGAGCTCACGGGCGTCGTTGTTGGCGAAACAGGCGAGGCGCCGCCCCGGGGTGATCGAGCAGGTCTCGTGGTCGTAGGGGGCGGTGTAGGGGTCGGGCACGCACAGCGACAGGACGCAGCGCGCCTCCGTGGGCGCCACCCCCGCCGTGGAGCACCAGCAACCAAAGTCACCACAGCTGCCCACGGGCCCGACCGGCGTCCCGTTGCTGCACGAGAGGATTCGTGACTCGTCGAGGCAGACGCTGGCGACCCCCGTGGGCGGGCAGCTCGACGTCAGAGCGTCGTCGCGATCCTCGAGGCGCGGGCTCTCCGAGCTAGGCGGTTCGGGGTCCAGCGGGGCGCAGGCGGCGAGGGCGGCGAGGGGGACGAAGGACGCGAGGCGTGGGGGCGTGCGCCTTGGGTGAGCGGGGGCGCGGCGGGGGGAGGAGGGCGGTGAGGTCGCCAGAGATGTAGGCAGAGATGTAGGCAGAGACATCGGGGGTAGGCGCTCTCCTGTGTGCCTTCGTGAGCGAGAGGGGCTGTCACCTAAAGGCACACCGCCGCTTGATCATGACCCATCTCTCCGCTCCCGATCAAGCCCCCTCCACGCCGCCGTCAAACGCGCTCGCCTTCACCAAAAATATCTCATCTTGATCAAGCCCTCATAAATGTCGATAAACCCATCGTTTGGCAGATCAATGTTCGATAAGCCCCCCTCAAGACCCAAGATGAGGTTATCTCGTCCCGTGTAAAACAGGCCGAAACCGTAAACGACGGTCTCTCCGTTTTTATTATAAACGATCGACGAGCCAATCGGCGTATAGTCAGACAGCGGGTTTAGATCGAGGCTGACGCCCAAGACGCTGTTATAGGCGCCCTCCTCAACGCCGATATACTCCAACGTCCCAAAGACGCCCAGCCAGGAGGCGACGCCGAGCGCCAAGTGGAGGCCAGACTGCATGTAGCTCTCGTCTGACTGATTCAGCAGCGTGTCAATGCTGACGGAGCCGGCGTCGATAGAATCCTGGAGCGCGCTGATGACGTTGATAGTGACCTTAGAAGCGCTCATGCGATCGACCGAGAAGGACGCCTGAAACCTATCGCTTGAGAAGAGGCGAAGCGACGCGCCGAGCTTGTAGTCGTAGCCCACCTGAGCGCCAATCAGCAACGCCGCGGGGCCGCTCGCGGGCGCCAAGACGGACCCTGCGATGTTGCCTCTGACGGCGAGCCAAGGCTTGAGCGCCACCTGTATGTCAAAGCCCTCCGAGAGGTACCCGAG
>VGTA01000405.1 GCA_016874875.1 Deltaproteobacteria bacterium
TGCGCGCCCTCGACTCGCCAGCGGCGCGCGCCGCCCTCGCCGCCCGCGCCCCTCGCTGGCTACAGGCGCGCGTGACCCCGCCAGCGACCCCCGCCGGCGCCTCCGCGCTCCGCTGGGAGGGCGCCCCGGACTCCGCCGACCGCTCGCCCCCCCGCCGCGTGTGGGTGGCGGCGGGGGACGCGAGCGGCGCGCGGCGCTTGGTGAGCGCCCCGCTGGAGGGGGCAGGGCGCGTGGAGGGCGCCCTGGAGCTGCCGGGGGCGCAGGGGGCGCAGGGGGCGCAGGGGGCGCAGGGGGCGCAGGGGGCGCAGGGGGCGCAGGGGCGGTGGGCGCTGGCGCTGCCCCTCACCGAGGAGCCGAGCGCCGCGCCGCGCCAGGGCCCGCTGCGGTGGTTCCGGGCGGGGGACCTCGACGCCCTCGCGGGGGCCCTCTCGCTGGAGTAGTGCCGGGCGCAGCGCGTCATTCATTCGCCCCTAGCGTCTCAAATCGCGATGAGCTAATGTTGCCCCAAAATCCGCCACTGGCCGCCACAGGGGGACACCGTGCACTCATCCTCTCTTCGCGCCGCGCCGCCCGCCGCGCCCTTGACCGCAGCGCCGCCCGCCGCGCCGCCCGCCGCGCGCCTGGCCGCCGCGCCGCCCGCCGCGCTCTTGGCCGCGGCGCTGCTGGTGAGCGCCTGCGTCAACAACACGCCCGAGGAGGACCCCCTTGCCGGCGGTGAGCCCACGCTCACCCTCACCCCGGCGCTCCCGTGCACCGACCCCATCCTGCCGCAGTTCTCGCCGACCGGCGGGGGGCAGCCCACGACGGCGTCGTTTGAGGTCAGCCTCACGGGGGTGACGGCGAGCGCCAGCGCGGGCCTCGAGGTGGAGCTGTCGTATGAGGCGCCGCGCCCCCCCGCCTGCTTCGTCTCCGCCCTCGAGCAGCGCGAGGACGGCACCCTCAACTACCGCTGCATGGACGTCAAGAGCGCCCCGCTCCGCGTGAGCGCCCGCCGCGCCTACGACTCCCTCTATTGCGTGTCCACAGGCCCCCTCGCCGTGACCGCGTCGGTGACGCTCGCCGACGGCACCAAGGTCAAGAGCGCGCCCCTCGAGATGCTCTGCCAGAGCCCCGAGCGGTTCGCCGCGTCGTGCGTGCCCGTGGGCGCGGTGGAGGACATGGCGGCGCCCGACCTCGCCCCCCCCGACATGGCGCCCCCCGACATGGAGGTCACGCCCCTCCCCTCCGAGTGGTCGGTGGTCTACACGCCCGCCGAGGAGGCGCCGCTACAGCTCGCGGTGCAGGGCTCCACGAGCGGCGAGCCCACCTCGGGCACCTACTCGTTCCGCGTGATCAACCAGCGCGGCGAGCCCATCTCGGGGGCGCAGACGCGCTTCTTCTTGAACTGGTCGCCCGCCAGCGACTACCCCGTCTGCGGCGCCCCCTGCGCGGAGCTCGGCGAGGAGGAGTGCGGCGCGCGCGCGGCGTGCCTGTGGACGGCGGGGGCGGGGGCTGAGGCGGGGGCTGAGGCGGGGGTAGAGGTGGGGGCGGGGGCGGGGTCTGGGGTGACAGTAGGGGTGGGGGCGGCGGCGGGGTCGTGCGGGCGAGACCCCGAGTGGCGGGGCGGCGATGAGCGCTGCGACTCGCTGCGCGCGCGCTGCGAGGCCAACCTGTGCCTCCCCACCTCCAACTCGGGCGGTGACCGCCTCATCACGCCCCTCCCCGTGTCCATCTCCCCGCTCGTGGTGTCCTCCGACGACGACGGCTACGCCCGGGTCAGCCTCGTGGCGCAGGAGGAGCCGGGCGTCTTCTCGGTGCGCGCGGAGTCCACCCTCGGCGCGCGCACGCTGACGGCGGTGACGCCGTCCATCACGGTCACCCACCGGGTGCCCACCCAGCGCAGTTTCGCCCTCTCGTGCGCGCCGAGCGTGGCGCCGGCCTTCTCGCGCCGCCTCGTCCCCAACGAGGCGCTCGGCACCGACGCCCTCGGCTACCTCCCCTACCAGCGCCCCATCGCGTCGTGCGCCGCCACCCTCAGCGACCGCTACAACGGCGCCGTCTCCGCCTCGTCTATCTTCTTTATGAGCGAGGCGGGCGGCGTGTCGCAGACGGCGGACGAGGCGCTCGCCGCCGCGCTCAGCGCCGGGCGCCCGAGCCCCGTGGACCTCGCCCCCTGCGGGCCGGCCTCCGGCTGCGGCGCCACGGAGCCCGTCGCCAGCGTGACGCTGCCCGGCATCAGCGGCTTTAACCCGCGCGACGCCCTCAACCGCGTCATCGCGGTGACCGTGGGCGAGGCGGAGTTCATCGACCTCGCCCCCGACCAGGCGCGCGGGGTGAGCGACGTGGGCGTCTATCAGCCCTCGTCGGATTTCGTGCCCCCGCACTCAGAGCCCTACGTGGACGCCAACGACAACGGCCGCCGCGACCCGGGGGAGGCGTACTTTGACGCCAACCGGAACGGCGACTGGGACGCCGACGTCTTTGGGCGCCTCGACGCCGAGACCGCCGAGGAGGACCTCGTGACGCTCGGGTGCGTGGAGGCGTCGCTGCGCGCCGGCGCCCTCCTCGACGAGGTGCGCTGCGACGGCGACATCGACCCGCGTGAGTTTATGGAGCAGAATCCCGTGAGTCTGCGCGCGCACATCTGGTCCTCTGACCTCGTCTTGCAGGTGGGGCTGATGCAGGAGGGGGTGCCGCCCGTGGTGCAGTGCGGGAGCGCCTGCGCGACGAGCGCGGAGGCCTTTAACGCGCCGGAGTGCCCCGAGGTGCCCCCGGGCCTGAGCGTCTACCTCAACGCCTGGCGCGGCGGGAGCGCCGCGGTGGTGCTCACGGTGCGCGACGACAACCTCAACTGCGTGGGCCTCGCCGGGGTGTCATTTAACGCGAGTCTCGAGGGCGTCCTAGAGCCCTACCCCGCCCCGCTCAGCGCCAACCTGCTCTCGCTCTCCTATGGGGCGTCCACCCCGTCGCGGGAGTCATGCTTTGACGAGGAGGCGCCGCTGCAGCCGCGCGCGCGGAGCTACGTGGCGGGCTTCGCGCCCAGCGAGCGGCCGCAGGAGGGCGACGAGCCGTCGTTCACGGTCTCGTACTTCACCTTTAAGGTGCGCACCCCCGACTACAGCGAGGGCGAGGGCGACGGCGAGCGCGAGGTGACGCTGCGCCTGTCGGTGGGCGTGTGTCATTGAGCGACCTCCCCCTTCGCGGCGCCCCCATCGGGGTGTTTGACTCCGGCGTCGGCGGGCTCGACGTCGCGGCGGAGCTCGCGCGCGCCCTCCCCCACGAGGCGCTCGTCTATATCGGCGACACCGCGCGCGTCCCCTACGGCACCCGCACCGCCGAGGAGGTGCTGCGCTTCACGCGCGAGGCGGCGCGCACCCTGGTGGGCATGGGGGTCAAGGCCGTGGTGCTCGCCTGCAACACCGCGTCGGCGGTGGCGCTCGAGGCGCTCCGGGGGGAGCTGCCCGTGCCGGTGCTCGGGATGGTGAGCGCAGGCGTGGAGGCGGTGGGCGAGTGGGCGGCGGGAGGCGGGCGGGGGGCGGTGCTCGTGCTGGCCACCCCCGGCACCGTGCGCGCGGAGGCCTACCAACGCGCCCTCGCCGCCGCCCACCCCGGGCGCGCGGTGCACGCGCTCGCCTGCCCGCTGTTCGTGCCGCTGGTGGAGGAGGGCTGGGCGGCGCGCCCCATCAGCGCCCTCATCACCGCCGAGCAGCTGAGGGGGGTGGAGGCGCTCGAGGCGCCCGTGGGCGCCGCGCTGCTCGGCTGCACCCACTACCCGCTCATGCGCGGCGCCATCGGCGCGGGGCTCACGAGCGTGCTCGGGCGCGAGGTGCCCCTGCTCGACGGGGCGCGCGCCGTGGCGCGGCAGCTCGAGGCGCTCCTGCGCGCCCGCGCCCTGCTCGCCCCCCCGGGCGGCGCGCCCCCCGCGCGCGCGCTGCACACCACCAGCGACCCCGCGCGCGTGGCGGCGCTCGCCGCGCAGTTCTGGCGCGCGCGCGTTGGGGAGCCCCTGCCCCCCATCGCCCCCCTCACCCTCTCCGCCCTCGCGCCGAGCTGAGGGGCCGAGCATGGCGACGCAGCCCGGCCTCAACGTCAACGTCCCCCGCGCCTCCCGCGCGCTGCACTTGCAGGTGGAGCACCGCGAGCGCCCGGTGGAGGTGGTGGTGGGGCAGGTGTTCGCCGGCGGCGTGGCGCTCGTCACCCGCACGGTGGAGTGCGCCGAGGCGGGCGCCGTGACTCCCGACCTGGTGCGGGCGCTGATGAGCGCGGTGGCGCGCGAGCTCTTGGCGGACTGCGAGGCGGGGCGCCTTGACCCCGCCCCCCCCCCCCCCCCCCCCCCCCCCCCCCCCCCCCCCCCCCCCCCCCCCCCC
>VGTA01000406.1 GCA_016874875.1 Deltaproteobacteria bacterium
GGCGTGGCGGCGGGGCGCGCGGCGGCGGGGCGCGCGGCGGCGGGGGGCGTGGCGGCGGGGGGCGCGGCGGCGGGGCGCGCGGCGGGCGGCAGGCGCGCCGCGAGGGAGTCGCCCGAGCAGACGCACTGCAAAAAGCGCTTGCCGTCGTCGGCGCAGGTCTGCGACCCCTTGATGTCGCCGGGGCAAGGGCAGGAGACCACGCGCCCCGGGACGCACTGCGGCGGTGGGCTCACGAGGGGCGTGGGGCTGTTGAAACACCCCCAGGGCGCGCAGAAGGCGACGCCGAGCGCGATGAGGGAAGGGAGGGGCGCACGGGGGAGGTGACGTCTGTACATACTGCTCTCAGTCGTAAGGACTCGAGACGAGCGCATCGACCCGCGCCCGCCGCTCATCTATGATCATCTATCATCCATCATCTATCATCTAATACTCTAGAGCGTCGTCTTAGAGCGTCGTCTTAGAGCGTCGTCTTAGAGCGTCGTCTTAGAGCGTCGCCTCAGAGCGTCATCTTAGAGTCTTCCGTCTCTCTTGCAACCGAGGTGATCATGTTTGAGCGCGTCCGCTGTGGTCTTGTGGCGAGGAGGGGAGCGGCGGGTCTGGCGGCGCTGGCGATGGCGCTGGCGATGGCGCTGGCGCTTGGGCGGGGCGCGGGGGCGGCCCCCCCGAGTCCCCTCGACCCGCGCGCCGCCGGCGAGGGCATCGCCGTGTTCGCCGGCGGCTGCTTTTGGTGTATTGAGGCGCCCTTCGAGGCGGTGGACGGGGTCCTAGAGGCGATCTCGGGCTACACGGGCGGCCCCGAGGTCTCCCCGCGCTACGAGGACGTGTCGGCGGGGCGCACGGGGCACCTAGAGGCGGTCTGGGTGCGCTTTGACCCGGCGCGCGTGAGCTACGAGCGGCTGCTCGAGGTGTTCTGGCGCAACATCAACCCCACGCAGGCCGACGGGCAGTTCGCCGACATCGGTCCGCAGTACAGGACGGCTATTTTCGCGGTGACGCCGGCGCAGGAGGCGGCGGCGCGCGCGTCGCGGGAGGCGCTGGCGCGCTCGGGGCGCTTCAGCGCCCCCATCGCCACGGAGGTGCGCCCGGCGGGGGTGTTCTGGCCCGCCGAGGACTACCACCAAGACTACCACCGCAAGAGCGCCGGCCCCTACCTCCGCTACAAGCGCGGGTCGGGGCGCGCGGGCTTCATTGAGCGCGAGTGGGGCGCGGGCGCGCGGGGGCGCTGAGGGGGCGCGCGCGGAGGGGGGGGCGCCTCAGCGGCGATTCTTCTTGCGCGCGTCCTTCTCCTGCTTGCGCTTGAGTTTCGCCTTGTCCTTAGCGTCCTGCGACGGGGCGCTCTTGGGGCCGCTCGACGGGGTGCCGGGGGGCAGGTAGCCGGGCGGGAGGCCGGGGATCGCGCCGGGCCTGCCGCCGGCGCCGGGGAGGCCGCCCATTCCGGGGAAGCCGCCGCCCATTCCGGGGAAGCCGCCGCCCATCCCGGGGAAGCCGCCGCCCATCCCGGGGAAGCCGCCGCCCATCCCGGGGAAGCCGCCGGGGAAGCCGCCCATCCCGGGGAGGCCCCCGGGGGCGCCGCCGCCGAGGTCCCCAAAGAGGTCCTGCATGTTCATGCCCTTGAGGCGCTGCAGCTGCGCGAACTGCTTAAAGCCGGGGAGCTTGTTGAGGAGCCCGCCGCCGCCGGGGGCGCCGAGGGCGCCCATGAACTTGCGCATCATCTGGAAGCGCCCCACGAGCTCCAAGACCTCCTCGGGCTTGACGCCGCCGCAGCCGCGGGCGATGCGGTCCGCGCGGCTCTTTTGGGCGACGATGAGGTCGGGCTGGCTGCGCTCCTGGTTGGTCATGGAGTTGATCATCGCCTCCACGCGCCCGAGCTGCTTCTCGTCGAGGTTGGCCTCGGCGGGGAGGTTGCCGAGGAAGGGCATCTTGGCGAAAATCTCCTTGAGGGGCCCCATCTGCTTGATCATGTTGATTTGGTTGAGGAAGTCCCACATGTCGAACTTGCCCGAGAGCATCTTCTTGGCGTCCTGCTCGGCGCGGTCCTCGTCCACCACGCGCTCAAAGTCCTTCATGAGGCCCACGATGTCGCCAAAGCCCATGATGCGGCTCGCGAGGCCGTCGGGGCGGAAGTCCTCGAGCTGCTCGATGCCCTCTCCCACGCCGAGGAACTTGATGGGCTTACCCGTCACGCTCTTGATCGAGAGCGCGGCGCCGCCGCGGGCGTCGCCGTCGAGCTTGGTCATGATGAAGCCGCTGATCCCCACCTCCTCGTCAAAGGTCTTGGCGGTGTTGACGGCGTCCTGGCCGATCATGGCGTCCACCACGAGGAGGACGTTCTCGGGGCGGGTCTTGGCCTTGATGTCCTTGAGCTCGCGCATGAGCGCCTCGTCGATGGCGAGGCGGCCGGCGGTGTCAAAGATGACCACGTCGCGCCCGTGCTCCTGCGCGTAGGCGAGGGCGCGCTCGCAGATGACGGGCGGGGCGGTGTCGGGGAGGTGGAAGACGGGCACGCCGAGGCGCTCGCCGAGGACCTTGAGCTGGTCCACGGCGGCGGGGCGGTAGATGTCGGCGGCCACGAGCAGGGGGCGCTTGTCGTCGGCGAGGAGGCGGCTGGCGAGCTTGGCGGTGGTGGTGGTCTTGCCGGCGCCCTGCAGGCCGATCATCATGACCTTGGAGATGGGGGCGCTGAGGTCGAGGGTGGGGTCCGCGGGGCCCATGAGGGCCTCGAGCTCCTGCTGGCAGATGTGGATAAAGTGGTCCCCCGGGCTCACCTTGAGCTTCTCGTCGCCGCGCTTGGCCGTGACCTGCACCACCTCGCCGAGCGCCTTCTCCTTGACGCTCTTGATAAACTGGCGCACCACCGTAAAGTTCACGTCCGCCTCGAGGAGCGACCGGCGCAGCTCGCCGAGGGCCTCCTCGATGTTCTCCTCCGTGAGCGTGCGCTTCCCCTGGATGCGCTCCTTCACCGATTTAAATCCGCTAGAGAGGGCCTCAAGCATGGTCTCTGCCTCTGTCTGTGTGTCTGTGCGCGGGGTCGCCGTGGACCCTCTGCGAGGGGCCCCCGCCGGGGGGGGCGCGGGATGTGGCTACACTAGCCATCGCGCAGTGTATGTCAAGGGCGGCGGGCGGGGGCGCGCGGACGCGCGCGAGGGGCGGGCGTGAGCGCCGCCGAGGGGCTCGGGGCGCTGGCGGGGGAGGCGCCGTTCGTGTTCTGGCGCGACGAGGGGCGGGACCTGTGGGCGCTCTATAAGCCGGGGGGCTACCTGTGCCACACGGACGGGAGCGACACGCCGGACCTGCTCTCGTGGGCGCGCGGGCGGGGGCTCCCCGCGTCGCTGGCGCTCGCCCACCGCCTCGACCTCGGCACGTCGGGGCTGGTGTGCTGCGCGGCGACGCCGGAGGGGATCGCGCGGTGGGGGCGGGCGTGGGCGGAGGGGCGGGTGGAGAAGCGCTACGTGGCGCTGGCGGAGGGGGGGCTGCGCCCCAAGGGGGTGATCAGCCGCCCGCTGCAGGACGGGCGGCGGGGGCGGCCGCTCGAGGCCACCACGCGCTATCGGGCGCTGGCGGCGTTCCCGCCGGAGGGGGCGGCGCGGTGCACGCTGCTGGAGGTGAGCATCGAGCACGGGCGCAAGCACCAGATTCGGCGCCACCTGCAGGGGATCGGGTCGGGGGTGGTGGGCGACGACCGCTACCCCCCGCGCAAGCGGACGCCGCTGCGGGGGGCGCCGCGGCTGTGGCTCCACGAGCGCGAGCTGCGCCTGAGTCTGCCCGGGGAGGCGCCGCTGGCGCTGCGGTCGCCGTGGCCGGGCGACCTCGTGGCGCACCTCGAGGCGCTGGGGGGCGCCGAGGCGGTGGCGCTGCTGGCGGCGCTCTGAGGGGGCGCCCTCTGCGCCCTCTGCGCCCTCTGCGCCCTCTGCGCCCTCAGCGCTTCTCGATCACCTCCGCCGGGGGCGGCGCGGTCGCGTCCACCTTGACCTCCGTCCCCTCCGCCGCCTGCCCGAGGAGCACGAACTCCACGCGGCGGTTCTTGGCGCGGCTGACGGGGCTGGCGTTGCTGCTGATGGGGCGCGTCTGCCCAAAGCCCTCCGCGCTCAGGCGGTCGGCGGCGACGCCCTCCTTGACGAGGTAGGCCACCACCGACGCGGCGCGGCGCTTGGAGAGGTTGAGGTTGCGCTCGGGGGGGCCCTGGTTGTCGGTGTGGCCCTCCACGCGCACCTTAAGGCTGGGGTTCTCCTTGAGGACGCTGGCCACCTGCTTGAGGATGGGGAACGACTTGGGGAGGATGATGTCCTTGTCGAGGGCGAAGTACACGAGGTCCACGATTTCGAGCTTGCCCGCCT
>VGTA01000407.1 GCA_016874875.1 Deltaproteobacteria bacterium
CGTCGCCTCGCGGAGCGAACAGGCGACGCAGGGGGGGGACAGGGCGCGGCGGTGAACCCAACACCACCTAACGCGGGGGCTTGGGGGCGCAGCCCCCAACGCGGGGGCTTGGGGGCGCAGCCCCCAACGCGGACGATAGCGCGTCGCTCAAGCGCCAGATCACCCCCACACGAAATGAGCTAGGGCGCCGAGGGCGCCGAGGGCGCCGCCCCCCCCTGCGCCCCATCCGCCTCCTCCTCCCACACATACTCCGGGAACGGGTGCGGCGACACCGGCCAGCCGTCGGGGGAGCCCTGCAGCAGCCCCTCCTCCACCAAACACGCGTCGAGCAGCGCGCGGATACCGGGTTCATCGAGGCGCTGCCCGATCCACACCAGCTGCTGCTCGCGCTCCCCCAGGCGCGGATCCCAGCGCCCCACATGACTCTTCAGTCCGCGCAGCACCTAAAGCCCACCGCGCTCGACACCGACGACGCCACCGCGTTCCCTCGGAAATCACAGCGCAGGGCGTCGCTCACCTGATCCGCGAACGACCCGCCCAGGGCGGGCTGCACGATCTGACAGTCCACCGCGCGCGTACACTCCGCCCACTCCGCCACGTTCCCCGACATGTCCACCGCCCCCGACGGCGACGCGCAGCCCGCCTTGGAGGCGGTGGGCGAGGCCCCCGCCACGCGCGACACGCAGGTGGCCTGGTTGTAAACGGCCCCGTACGGATACGCCTGCGCCCCGCACGCGGCGCGCCACTCCGCGTCCACACAGAGGCGCTTACCGCGGGCGGCGCAGGCGGCGCGCGCCTGCGCGAGCGTGAGGTTGGCCCAGGGGCGCACATTGGGGCGGCTGCAGGCGTGGGTGGTGATGAGGCCGAGGGCGGCGGCGGTGGCGTCGGGGCGGCTCGCCTCCCAGCGGTCCACCCACACCTGCCGCCCGCCCGCCAGCGTCACCTGCGCCATCTCGGCGGCGCGCGCCACCTGCTCGTCCACGGCGCCGTCGCAGTCGTCGTCGCGGCCGTTGCAGGACTCGGCGGCGGGGGCGCCGGCGACGGCGCCGCAGGTGACGCCGCGGCCGTCGGCGGCGCACGTCACCACCGCGCGGCGGAGGCACTCGCCCACCCCCACCTCGCACGGCGCCCCGATCTGCGCCGCCCCGGGCACGCCCTCGTCGATCACGCCGTCGCAGTCGTTGTCGAGGCGGTCGCAGCGCGCCTCCTCCACCTCGTAGACGCTCGGGAAGGGGCAGCGCACCCCGTTGACGCCGTCGCACACCGGCGAGACGCCCACGCACACCCCCGCCGCCCCGCACTCGAGCCCGGGGGGCGCCGTCACGCCCTCGTCCACGAGCGCGTCGCAGTCGTTGTCGAGCCCGTCGCACACCTCCGCGCTCGGCGCGCGCCCGCACAGGTACTCGCAGCCGTCGATGGCGAGGCCGTTGACGTCATAGGCGCCCTCGGCGCAGGTCGTGAGCGCGCAGGCGCCGCCCTCGCAGCGCACCTCGGCGTTGGCGCGGGCGCAGGAGGTGGCGCAGGCGCCGCAGTTCTCGGGGTCGGCGGTGAGGTCAAAGCCCTCGTCGGCGGCCCCGTCACAGTCGTTGTCGGCGCCGTCGCACACCTCCGCGCTCGCCAGCGGGTCATCGGAGCAGCGGACCGCGCGCCCGCCTGGGGCGCACACCCCCACGCCGCCCACGCACAGGTCCGCGTCCTCGCCGTCACAGAGCGCGCCGAGTCCGGCGAAGCCCTCGTCCGCCTGCCCGTCGCAGTCGTTGTCGAGCCCGTCGCAGGTGACCTCGTCGAGCTCATAGGTGCGGGGGAGGTTGCAGGTGAAGCCCTGCGCCCCCGCGCAGACGGGCACCAGCCCCACGCACACGCCGCGCGACGGGCAGGCGAGGGGGGGGGCCGCCAGCCCCTCGTCCACGCGGGCGTCGCAGTCGTTGTCGAGGCCGTCGCACACCTCCGCGCTCGGCGCGCGCCCGCACACGTACTCGCAGCCGTCGAGGGGGAGGCCGTTGACGTCGTAGGCGCCCGGGGCGCAGCCGGCGGTCACGCACACCCCCTGCTCGCACGAGGAGCGGGTGTTGGGGCGCAGGCACGACACGCCGCACTCGCCGCAGGCGGCGGGGTCGCGCAGCAGGTCAAAGCCCTCGTCGGTGGAGCCGTCGCAGTCGTTGTCGGCGCCGTCGCACACCTCCGCGCTGGCGCGGTCGTCATCGGAGCAGCGGACCGCGCGCCCGTCGGCGGCGCACACCCGCACGCCCCCCACGCACACGTCGGCGTCGGCGCCGTCGCAGAGCTCCCCGAGCCCCTCAAAGCCCTCATCGGTGAGCCCGTCGCAGTCGTTGTCGAGGCTGTCGCAGGTGACCTCGTTGGGCTCATAGGTGCGCGGGAGGCCGCAGGTGAAGCCCTGCGCCCCCGCGCAGATGGGCACCAGCCCCACGCACACGCCGCGCGACGGGCAGGCGAGGGGGGGCGCCACCTGCCCCTCGTCCACGCGGGCGTCGCAGTCGTTGTCGAGCCCGTCGCACACCTCCTCGCTCGGCGCGCGCCCGCACACGTACTCGCAGCCGTCGAGGGGGAGGCCGTTGACGTCGTAGGCGCCCGGGGCGCAGCCGGCGGTCACGCACGCCCCCTGCTCGCAGGAGGAGAGGGTGTTGGGGCGCAGGCACGACACGCCGCACTCGCCGCAGGTGGCGGGGTCGCGCAGCAGGTCAAAGCCCTCATCGGTGAGCCCGTCACAGTCGTTATCGGCGCCGTCGCACACCTCCGCGATCGACGCATCGTCGTCCGCGCAGCGGACGCTGAGGCCGTCGGCGGCGCAGACGCGGATGCCGCCCACGCACACGTCGGCGTCGGCGCCGTCGCAGAGCGCCCCGAGCCCCTCAAAGCCCTCGTCGGCGCGCCCGTCGCAGTCGTTGTCGAGGCCGTCGCAGCGCACCTCCGTCGGCGCGCCGGCGGGGGTGGGGGAGAACAGGGGCGGGTAGGCGCACACGAAGCCGGCGCGCCCCTGGCAGAGCGGCGTGACGCCCACGCACACCCCCTCCGAGAGGCACCCGGCGCCCGGCGGGGGGGTCACGCCCTCGTCGATGCGCCCGTCGCAGTCGTTGTCGGCGCCGTCGCAGACCTCAAGGGGCGGGGCGGTGGGGGCGCAGGCGTACTCACAGCCGTCGTCGGGCTCCCCCGACCTGACGCCGTTGAGGTCCACGAAGCCGGGGGCGCAGCGCGTGAGGTCACAGCGCCCCCCCACGCAGGCGCCCACGCGGTTGAGCACCGCGCAGCGCGCCCCGCAGGCGCCGCAGTTCTGAGGGTCGGCGGCGAGGTCAAAGCCCTCGTCGAGGGCGCCGTCGCAGTCGTTGTCGACGCCATCGCAGCGCTCCCCCCCAAAGGAGGGCGGCTCGCGGCACACCACCCCGAGGCGGTCGGGGGCGCAGGCCAGCGCGCCGAGCACGCAGCGGTCCTCATCGTCGCCGTCGCAGGGCTGCCCGAGGCCCGCGAAGTCCTCATCCACGAGCCCATCGCAGTCCTCATCGCGCCCATCGCACAGCCCCTCGCCCTCGAGCGTCACCTCGTCGGGGTACACGCACACCACCCCGTCCCCGCCGCGGCACTCCGGGCGCGCCCCGCGGCAGAGGCCCTGGTCGCGGCACGCCGCCTCCGTCGGCGACGGCGTCACGCCCTCATCGGTGAGGCCGTCACAGTCGTCATCGGAGCCGTTGCACACCTCCCCCCCGCCCGCCGAGGAGGCGCAGGCGTACTCGCAGCCGTCCTCCGCGAGCCCGTTCTGGTTGATGCGCCCCTCCTCGCACGACGAGATCACGCAGCGCCCCGACAGGCAGCTCGCCGCCGCCACCCCCTGCGTGCCGCACTCGCGGCCACAGGCGCCGCAGTTCTTGAGGTCGACGCCGAGGTTAAAGCCCTCGTCCACCGAGCCGTCGCAGTCATCGTCGCGATCATTGCACACCTCCTCGCCGGCGCCCTCCACCTCGCAGGTGTCCTCGCAGCCGTTGGCGGAGAGCCCGTCGGCGTTGCTGAAGCCGGGGGCGCAGCGCGCCACGCGGCACAGCCCGCCCACGCAGGCGGGGGTGGCGTTGGGCAGGTCGCACGCCGCCCCGCACGCCCCGCAGTTGAGGGGGTCGCGGTCGAGCGTGACCACGTCATCCACCACCCCGTTGCAGTCGTCATCCACGCCGTTGCAGCGCTCAAAGACGGCGGGGCAGTCGGAGCGGAACTCCCCGCCCACCTGCGCCCCCGTGCACCCCACCCACGCGCCGCCGAGGCAGAGCTCCTCGCCCGCCTGCCCGCAGGCGCCGCCGCCGCAGGCGCGCGCGAGCGCCTCGTCGCTGC
>VGTA01000408.1 GCA_016874875.1 Deltaproteobacteria bacterium
GTGAGGCGCAGGGGGCAGCGCAGGGCGAGGCGCGAGGTGAGGCGCGGGGTGAGGCGCAGGGCGGGGCGCAGGGGGTAGCGCAGGGCGAGGCGCAGGGCGGGGCGCAGGGGGCAGCGCAGGGCGGGGCGCCGCGGGCGGCGGGGCGGGGGGAGCGCGCGGCGCGCCCTCGGGCGGCGCGGACGCTCGCGCCGCTGCGCGCGCGGCGGCGCGGGGCGGAGCCCGCCGACCTGGTGAGTCCCTACAAGGCGCGCGGCGCCCGCGCCCCCCTGGCCGCCGCGCCCAGCGCGCCCAGCGCGCCGTCGCAGCGCGTGCAGGTGAGCAGCCTCTACAAGGGCGCCGCGGTGTGGGTGAACCAGCGCAAGGCGGGGCACATCTTTGAGCTCGAGCGCACGGGGGGGCTCGCGCTGCCGCTCGGGCAGACCCACGAGGTGGTCTTCCGCCTCCCGTCCTGCGAGGAGCAGGTGGAGCGCCTCGCCCTCAACGCCCCCCTCAAGCGCCCGCCGCGCCTCGTCTTTGAGTGCGTGTTCAAGCCCGCTACCTTTGAGGTCCTCGGGCGCCCCGGCGCCGAGATCTACCTGCGGGGCCCCGCGCCCCTCCGCCTCGGCGTCACCAACCAAGAGATCCGCTACAAGATGACCCGGCACTCCACGCTCATCTCGCTCTTGGTGGTGTCGCCGGGGCAGCCCGACCTGCCGGTGTCGGTGACGCTGACGGCGGGGCAGCGCGCGCAGGTGCGCGCCCCATGAGCCCCCGCGCCGCCCTCCACCCTGCCCTCCGCGCCGCCCTCTGCGCCGCCCTCCGCGCCGCCCTCTGCGCCGCCCTCTGCGCCGCCCTCCGCGCCGCCCCGGGCGCGTGGGCCGCGCCGGCGGCGCCTGGGGCGGGGCAGGAGGAGGACGGAGGGTGCGCGCAGGTGCGGGCGCGCGCGGCGGCTGCGGCGCTCACGTCGGCGGAGGTGGATGAGGCGTTTGAGCGCGGCAAGAACGCCTACCTCTACGGCTCTTACGCGCTGGTCGTCTCTTGCCTTGAGCCGCTGATCACCCCCGACCTGCTCATCTCGAGCCCCGAGGACCTCGCCCTCGGCTACGAGTACCTCGGCCTCGCCTACCTCTACCTCGAGCGCCGCGCGGACGCGGAGAGGCAGTTCAAGAGTCTCATCTTCTTTCGCCCCTCCTACGAGCTCGACCCCGTGCGCGTCCCCCCGGACGCCGTGACGCTCTACGGGCGCCTCCGCGACTCCCTCGCTGGCGCGCTCAAGGAGCGCCAGGCGGCGCTCGACGAGCAGCGGGCGCGCGAGGCGGAGGCGCTCCGCGCACGCCTGAACCGCGAGGTGGTGATCGAGCAGCGCGTCAACAGCCGGCTCGTGGCGCTCCTGCCGTTTGGGGTGGGGCAGCTGCAGAACCAGGACGCCGCCGCCGGCTACACGCTCTTGATCTCTGAGGCGCTCCTCTCGCTCAGCTCCGCCGCGCTCTTTTGGTCGATTGAGGCGATGCGGCTCCCCAACGGGCGCTTCGCGCGGCAGGACCTCAGCGCCGCGCGCGACCTGCAGGCGGCGCAGCTGCTCACGGGGAGCGTGGCGCTGGGGCTGATGGTGGGGGGCGTCCTCCACGCGCAGCTCTTTTATGTGCCCACGCGCCCCACGCGCCGCTTTGAGCGCCCCCTCAGCGCCCCCGACCTCCCCGGCGGGGCGCCCTCCCCCGCCGCCCCGCCCGCCCCGCTCCCCGCGCCCGCCCCCCCTGACGCGAGCCTCGACGCCCGCGGCTTTGACTGAGCGCCCCGCCGCTCCCTTGATTCGACTCCGCGAGATGTGGAGAGTCCGCCGCTCGGGAGGACCCCCTCATGCCCACGCTCGACGCGCCCCACACCCAGCTCCACCTCAGCAAGCCCCTCCTCACCCTCGGCGCGGCGGAGAGCTGCGACCTGCGGCTGCGCGGCCCAGACGTGGCGCCGCACCACGCCCTCATCGCGCTCCGCGACGGCCTCCTGCACATCTCGCTCACGGCCCCCGGCGCGCCCCTCTGGGTCAACGGGCGGCGGGTGAAGCGCCACCTCCTCGCCCACGGCGACGTGGTGTCGCTCGGCGGCGTGGAGTGGCGCTTTAACCTCTTTGGCGCCCCCGCCCCCGCCCCCGTCGCGCCAAACGCCGCCGGCGACCTCGAGCTGGCCGCCTACGAGCGCCTCGTGCACTTCTCGGAGCTCCTCGCCGCCCAAGGGCACACCGAGGAGCTGTTTGAGGTGCTCCTTGAGGAGGTGCTCGCCCTCACCGGCGCCGACCACGGCGTGCTGCTGAGCGTGCGGGGCGCGGAGCGGGGCGCGCGGGGCGCGGAGCGGGTGGTGCGCGCCGCGCGCAGCGCCCGCGAGGGGGAGGAGCCCCCCGCCCCCAGCGAGAGCGTCGTGCGCCGCGTGGTGGAGACGCGCGAGGCGCTGTGGGTGCCCGACGTGCTCTCCGACGCGGAGTTCAACGCCAGCGTCTCCGTCAACCACCTCGGCCTCTGCAGCGTCCTGTGCGCGCCGCTGATGTGCCAGCGCGAGCTGCTCGGGGTGATCTACCTAGCCGCGCGCTGCGCGCAGCGCAGCTTTGATTCGCGGACCCTCAAGGTGCTACAGATGTTCGCCACGCAGGCGGCGCTGCTCCTCAAGGGGGCGCTGGCGCGGGAGGCGCTGCAGACCGACAACCGCAAGCTGCGCGACCGGCTCGACGTGCAGCGCTTTGGGTCGCTCATCGGCTCGTCGCGCGTCATGCAGGGCGTCTTTGAGAAGGTGGAGCGCCTGGCGGCGAGCGAGGCGAGCGTCTTGATCATTGGGGAGACTGGCACCGGCAAGGAGCTCATCGCCCGCGAGCTCCACGCCCGCTCCCGCCGCCGCGAGGGCCCCTTCGTGGCGATCAACTGCGCGGCGCTCCCCGAGAGCCTCATCGAGAGCGAGCTGTTTGGGCACGTGCGCGGCGCCTTCACGGGCGCCACCCACGACAAGGAGGGCTGCTTCCGCGCCGCGCACGGCGGCACGCTCTTCTTGGACGAGGTGGGCGAGATGCCGCTGCCGCTGCAGTCCAAGCTCCTCCGCGCCCTCCAGGAGCGCCAGATCACGCCGCTGGGCTCGTCGCGGGTGACGCCCGTGAATATCCGCGTCCTGTGCGCCACGCAGGTGGACCTGCTCGACGCCTCCGAGCGGGGCCTCTTTCGCCAAGACCTCTACTACCGCGTGAGCACCATCACCCTCGAGCTGCCCCCCCTGCGGGCGCGCGGAGACGACGCGCTGCTGCTCGCCCGCTACCTGATCCAGCGCTTCGCCGAGCGCTACGAGGTGTCGCCCAAGCCGCTCTCCGAGGAGGCGGCGCGCGCCATCCGCCTGCACGCCTGGCCCGGCAACATCCGCGAGCTCGAAAACCGGGTCAGCCAGGCGCTGATTCTCTCCGACGGCGAGGCGCTCACCGCCGCCGACCTGCACCTCTCGCGCGAGGACCTGCCGGCGCGGATGTTGACGCTGGCGGAGGCGCGCGAGCGCTTTACGCAGGACTACATCGAGCACGTGCTCACGCTCCACAACGGCAACCGCACCCGCGCCGCCGCCGACCTCGACGTGGACCCCCGCACGGTGTTTAGGATCTTGAGCCGCGCGCGCGGCGACCGCGAGGAGGGGCACATCGCCTTCTCGCGCGCCGGTGAGGGGGAGGGGGAGGGGGCGCGGCGGCGGGGCGAGGGCTGAGGGGGGGGCGCGGCGAGGGGTTGCGGCGAGGGGGCGGCGAGGGGTTGCGGCGAGGGCTGAAGTTCCGCTTGCATTTCTTTGAGCGCCGCCTCTAGTCTCTCTGCTCAGCGCGCCTCGGCGTCGCCCTCCTCTAGCCTGGTCTCCCCCTCCCCCTCAAGACATCAGGAGTCCCACATGAGCCTCAACAAGCTCTCCCTCCTCGTCGCCCTCTCCCTCGCCTTCACGGCGTGCGACGGCGATGACCCCGCGCCCTCCACCGAGGGCGGCACCGCTGCGGGCGCCGCGCCCGGCGGCACCGCCGCGGGCACCACGCCCGGCGGCGCCACGCCCGGCGGCGCCACGCCCGGCGGCGCCACGCCCGGCGGCGCCACGCCCGGCGGCGCCACCCCCGGCGGCGCCACCCCCGGCGGCGCCACCCCCGGCGGCGCCACCCCCGGCGGCGTTGACGGCGGCGCCATGACCGGCGGCACCACGCCCCCCGTCGAGGAGCGCGTGGGCCTCGGCGACACCGCGGCGCTCGGCTGCAGCGGCGCCTACTGCCCTTCGGCGCGCCTCACCGGCCTCACGATCCCCGCCGACGCCGCCGCCGCCACCGCCGGCGGCTGCCGCCTCGCCGGCTCCAGC
>VGTA01000409.1 GCA_016874875.1 Deltaproteobacteria bacterium
CCTGCTGGCCGTTGAGGTCGAGGAGCTCCCCCTCGCCCGCCGCGCCCTCCGCGAGCCCGGCGGCGGGGGGGGTGAAGCGGCGGAGGCCCTGCGACGAGGTGGCCCAGAGCGCGCCCTCCCCGCCCTGCTCCGGCACCACGGCGAGGGCGCGGAGATAAGCGGCGCTGCGAATCGCCCAGGCGGGCGCGAGGGCGGCGGAGGCGAGGTCGTCGGGGCGGAAGGCCACCACGCCGCGCGGGTGCGCGACGAGGACCTGCCCGCGCGCCTCCCACCAGAGCAGCTGCCCGGCGCCGCGGCGCGCCGCCGCCTCCGCGGCGCGCGGGTCACCCTCGGGCCCCTCGGGGTCCACCGGCGGCGGCGCCTCGCCGCGCTGCGCGCGCTCCCAGCGCGCGAGGAGGGCGTTGAGGTCGTGGGCGCGGAGCACCGCGCGGCTTGGCTGGTTGTTGAGGGCGGCCTCCGGGTCGATGAGCCACAGCCCGCCCCCAAAGTCATGCGCGAGGAGGCGCGGCGCCCCCCCCACCGTCACCGCCAGCAGACTCGCCGCCCCGGGGAGGTCGCGCAGCACCACCTGCCGCGCCACCTTGAGGCGCTCGTCGATGGCGGTGAGGCGGCCGGAGCGCGCGTCGAGGGCCCACACGTGCGCCCCGAGACTCGCCACCGCGTAGGGGCTGCCCCCCACGGGCACGCGGCGCAGGAGCGCGCCGGTGGAGAGACTCACCACGCCCACCGCGCCGGAGCCGGGGGCGGCGGCGTAGAGGTAGTCGGGGGTGAGGGCGTGGCGCGTGAGGTGCCCCACGCCGAGGCCCACCCCCGCCACGCCCACGCGCTCAAGGGAGACGCCCCCGCGCGCCGCGTCCACCTCGTAGCGGAGGACCGACACCAGCCCCGCCCGCGCGCCCCCGCTGAGCGCCACGAGGCGCGCCTCGAGGGTGTCGCGCACCGTGATGAGGCGCTCAAGGGAGCGCGTGAGGCCCGCCGGGGACGTGGCGGCCACGCGCAGCGCGTGCACGCCGGCGTCGCCGGCGCTCGTGGGCCAGGTGACGCGGAGGCGGCGGGTGAGGGCGGGGTCGGGGGTGGGGAGCTCCTCCCACGAGGCGCCGCGCGGGGCGCGGAGCACGCGCAGCGCCACGGGCCCGTCCACGCCGCCGCGCCCGTCCTCCGCCGCGCGCCCCTCCACCTCCAGCGACACCGTGTCGCCCTCGTCCGCCGGCGGCGGCTCCGGGGCGAGCAGGCGGGGGCCGGCGGGGGTGACCGTCACGTCGGAGCGCACCTCCGTCACCCCGCCGTCGTCGTCGGTGAGCTGCGCGCGCACCGTAAAGACGCCGAGCTCCCGATACGCGTGCGTCACCGCCGCGCGCCCGCGCACCTCCGTGCCCTCGCCCATGCGCCAGTAGATCGACACCGTGTCGGCGGGGACGTCCTCGAAGCGCACCTCAAAGCGCACGTCCGCCCCCAGGTCCACGGTGGGGCTGGCGGTGAGGATGGAGGCGTTGAAGGGGGCGCGGTTGGCCACCTGCACCAGCTGCGTGACGGCGCTGGCGACCGGCTCGTCGGAGTCGCTCAGCGTCAAGCGGAGGGAGTAGGTGCGGTTGTCGGCCCAGGCGTGCTCCACCTCCACGAGGTCGGGCCCCTCTAGGACGACCCCGTCCCCAAAGTCCCACCTGTACCCCGTGATGGGGTCGCTCGGCGCGCCCGGGGCGCTCTGCGCGGCGCTCCAGCGCGCGGGGCGGCCCTCCTCGGGGGGGCCGCTCAGGAGGGTGAGCCGCGGCGCGGGGCTCACGTCCTCCACATAGACGGGCCACGTCACCACCGCCTCCGAGTCCTCGTCGAGCGCGCGGAGAGTCACCACGAGGTCGCCGTCCGCCACAAACGCGTGCGAGAGGTCGGTCACCGAGAGGTCATCGAGGCGCTCCACCGTGCCGTCCCCCCAGTCCACCTCCAGAATCGTGAGCGGGTCCGCCACTCCGCCGGCGCGGGTGCCGGCGATGGAGAAAAAGGCCTCCTCGCCCTCAAAGGCGAAGGTGTCGCCCGAGAGGCGGGGGCGGGGCGCGAGGTCCACCACGTCCACGGGGAGGCAGCCGGTGGCGAGGCTATCGCCGTCGTCCACGGTGAGACAGACGCGAAACGAGCCCGATTCGTCAAACCTGTGCGTGGGGTCGCGCAGCTCCTGCCCGGGGGCGGAGGTCGAGGGCGGGGAGCCGTCGCCCCAGTCCCACGAGAAGCGCACCAGCGGCTCCACCGCCGCGTCGCCCCCCGCCGAGGTGCTCCCCGCGCTCAGGGTGAGCGGCTGACCCTCGATGTAGGGCGGCGGCGAGGTCACGCGCAGGCCGCTCACCACCGGCGTCACGTCCTCCACCACTACGGTCGTCGTCGCCTCGCAGGTGGAGTCGACGTCATAGACGGTGAGGGAGACGGTGTACTCGCCCTCCTGCTCATAGAAGTGGCGCGGGCGCACAGACGAGAAGCCGAGCTCTTGGCTAAAGGGGCCGTCGCCGTCGCCAAAGCGCCACTCGTAGGCGACGAGCGGCTCCGTGGGTACGCCCGGGGCGGACGAGGACGCGTCAAAGGTCACATACTCGCCCTGCCGCGCCGAGTAGGGCCCCCCCGCCCCGCAGGTGGGGGCGGCGTCGCGCACCGTCACGTCCACAAAGTCATAGTCCAGCTGCCCCTGCGCCGTGGTGATTCGCAGCCCCACGGCGTACACGCCGTCGTCGAAGGGTCGCTGGTCGGCGCGGGGGGGGGGCGGGAAGGTGACGCGCTGGCCGAGAGCCGAGTAGCCGTCGCGCGCGTCATCGAGGTTGAGGTCCCAGGCGTACTCCACGATGCCGCCGAGCTCCGGCGGGCAGGTGCTCGCCGCGGCGTCGAGGGTGAGCGCCTGGCCCTGCGTGAGGGCGTAGGGGCCGCCGGCGCGCGCCTTAGGCCGCTCGAGGATCGTGAAGTCGATGGAGGAGGTGACGGAGGTGCTGGCGCAGTCCACCGCCGTCACCGACAGCGTGTAGTCGCCGGGCTCGTCAAAGTAGGCGCCGCTCGGCGTGATGGGCGCGGCGGGGTCGCTCGTGAGCGCGCCGCTCACCACAAAGCAGCCGGGGTTGGTGAGCACCCCGTAGGAGGCGGTCACGTCGAGGTAGCGGCCGCCGTCCTCCACGCCCACAAAGTAGACGTCGGCGGGCTGTGGGCTCGGGCGCGCCATCTGAAAGAACACGTCTTGGCTGTTGCCCACGCCGCAGTGGTCGCGCGCCACAAAGACGCGCGTGACGGCGCAGGGGAGGTCGCTCTCGAGCACCTGCACGGTGGGCGCGGGGTCCTGCGCGTCCACCGCCACCGGGGAGACGGCGGCGAGGAGGGCGGCGGCGTTGGCGTCGCACTGCCCGAGGCGCGCGAGCTCCGAGGCGGTGAAGGTGAGGTCAGGGGGGATGCGGTCGAGGTCAAAGACTACGGTGTCGCTCGCCGTCCCCGCCGGCGACGTCACCGTGAGGGTGAGGGCGAGTCCCACGCCGTCGCGAATCGAGTCCGCGAGGACGCTGATGGCGCCCACCTCCTCAGGCACCCCCGCCGCCGACACCTGCGCCGCGCTGGCGCTGAGCGCCACGGGCGCGCCGTTCACCGTCGCCGAGACCTGCGCGGGCGCGCCGCTGGGCTCGGTGAGGCGGAAGCGGAGCGGCAGGTTGGAGGGGGCGAAGTCGCCGGGCAGGCCGGGGGCCGCCCCCGGCCGCGCGTTGAGCTGGTCGGGGACGCAGGTCCCCGCCGCCGGTGACAGAATCTCCACCGCAAGCCCCCCCCCCTGCGCCCACGCCGCCGGGGGGCTGAGGAGGGGGCTGAGGAGGGCGCCGAGGAGGGCGCCGAGGAGGGCGCCGAGGAGGGCGCCGGCGAGAGGGAGGTGGGGCGGGCGCGGGGGGGGCGCGGCGGTCTGAGACAGGGCGGGCGTTCTCATCGGCGTGTGTCCCTCAGAAGGTCGCGTTGTTGAGCGTCAGGATGCGGCGCGCCTCCGTGGGCGTCACCGTGGTGTTCTCGTCGCACCGCTGGTTGAGGTTGGCGTCGACGAAGGGCTCGAGGTTGGGCGGGTTGGACTCGCACACGCCGTTGCCGTTGAGGTCGGTGAACTGCTCGCCGCGGAGCCACGAGAGCGTGAAGGGCGGCTGCGCCCCCGGGGATTTGTTGAGGCGCAGCACCGCCAGCTCGCCCGGCGCCATGCGATCATAGGTGATGGGGCGGCTGAAGGGGAAGAAGAGGTTGACCACGGCGGCGTCGGGGTTGAAGTCCTGCAGCGTCTCCGTGATCCCGAGGAGGCGGGGCGCCTCGCCGAGCTGCAGGGCGCCCACC
>VGTA01000410.1 GCA_016874875.1 Deltaproteobacteria bacterium
CCCCCCACCCCTAGCCCTCCCCAAGAGCGCCCCATGAGCGAGACGCCTGAATCCTCTGCGCCGAGCGCGCCGCCGAGCGCGCCGCCGAGCGCGCCGCTCATCTCGCTGCGCGGCGTCTCCAAGCGCTACCGCGGCGCCCCCGAGGGCGAGCGCGCGCTCAAGGGCGTCACCCTCGACATCGCGCGCGGCGAGATCGTGGCGGTGGTGGGCACCTCGGGGTCGGGCAAGAGCACCCTGCTCAACATCCTCGGCGGCCTCGACCGCGCCTTTGAGGGCGAGGCGCGCGTGGACGGGCGCGACCTCCACGCCCTCTCCGACGCCGCGCTGTCGACCTGGCGCAACCAGCGCGTGGGCTTCATCTTTCAGCACTTTCACCTGCTCGACCACCTCAGCGCCCTCGACAACGTGCTCCTCCCCGCTCGCCTCCGGCGCGGCGCGCGGGACGCGGGCGCGGCGCGCGCGCGCGCCCAAGATCTCCTCACGCGCCTCGGCCTCCATGACAAGCGCGACGCCCTGCCCACGCAGCTCAGCGGCGGACAGAAGCAGCGCGTGGCCATCGCCCGCGCCCTGCTCTTTGAGCCCTCGCTGCTGCTGTGCGATGAGCCCACGGGTAGCCTCGACTCGCGCACAGGAGAGGAGATCATCGCCCTCTTCAAGGAGCTCAACGCCGAGGGCTACACCGTGGTGATGATCACCCACGAGGAGCGGGTCTCGCGCGCCGCGCGGCGCGTGATTCGCCTCGAGGACGGCGCCGTGAAGAGCGACCAGCTCAAGAGCGAGCAGCTCAAGAGCGACCAACAGGAGACACCATGACGCGATCCGGGCTCGGCGGCCTCGTCCTCGACAACCTCTCGCGCAACGCGCGCTCGGTGGCGATGAGCAGCGTAGGAATCATCGTGGGCATCTCGGCGCTCGTGTTCTTTGTGGGGCTGAGCGAGGGCATCAAGGAGGTGGTGCTCAAGCGCATCTTCTTGATCGACCAGGTGGAGGTGATTCCGCCCAAGGTGGGCTTTGGCGTTGAGCAGCTCGGTGCGCTCTTTGGCGCCAAGCCCGCCAACGACAAGCTCACCGACGCCCTCACGGCGGAGTTCGCTGGCGTGGAGGGCGTTGAGGGGGCGTACCCCAAGATGAAGTTCACCTTCCCCGCCTTCGCCTACGGCGGCAAGGAGCTGCTCGGGCGCGACGTGCGCGGCGAGCTCATCGCCGACGGCCTCGAGCCGGCGCTGGTGCGCGCCGAGCTGCCCGCCGACGCGCGCTTTGAGGACCTCGAGGCCCCCGCCCCCTGCGCCGGCGACGACGCCTGCGTGGGCGGGTCGCGCTGCGTGGAGGGCGCCTGCGCCCCCGAGGCGTGCTCGCTGGCCAAGGGGGCGGCCCCCACCTGCGGCGGCGGGAGCTACTGCGCTGAGCAGCTCGGGGCGGCGGCGGAGGAGGGGCGCTGCCTGCAGCCCATCCCGGTGATTCTCAACGAGCAGCTCCTCGAGCTCTACAACGGCGGCATCGCCGTGGCGCTCGGGCGGGGCGGCTCGCTGCCCAAGGTGTCCAAGGAGCTCGTGGTGGGCTTTGGCTTTAACGTGGAGCTCAACCGCTCCGCGATCATGCGCACGCGCGGCGCCTCCTTGGCGCGGCGGGTCAAGGTCGTGGGCTTTAGCGACAAGGCGATGCAGGTGGGCGTGACGCTCCCCATCGGCTACGTGCGCCGCCTCAACGCCTCCTTCACCTCCCCCGAGGCCGCCGCGCGCTACCACAGCGTCATCCTCAAGGTGCGCGACCAGACGCGCTTCCCCGAGCTCGTGGAGGAGGTCCGCCGCCGCGGACTCGCCCTCGCCGACAAGACGAGCAACGCCGAGCAGGCGTCCAAGATCATCAAGACCGTGGAGGGGCTTTTCGCCCTCGTGAGTCTCCTGATCGTGGGCATCGCCGCCGTCAACATCAGCCAGATGTTCTATATGCTCATCTACCAGCGCCGCCGCGAGATCGGGCTGCTGCGCGCCCTCGGCGCCAGCGAGGGCGACCTCAAGGCGATCATCCTAGGCGAGGCGGCGAGCATCGGCCTGCTCGGCGGCGCCCTCGGCGCGCTCGTGGGCCTCGGCGCCGCCGCCGCCGTGGACGCCGTGGCGGCGAATCTGCCCCGCTTCCCCTACAAGCCCGAGAGCTTCTTTGTGTTCCCGGCGTGGGTGTGGCCCGCCGCCCTCGTGGCCGCCGTGGCGTTCTGCGTCACGGGCGCCTTCTTCCCCGCCCGCGCCGCCGCTCGGCAGGAGCCGGCGGAGGCGCTCACGCAGTGAAGGCGAGGCACCCATGAGAGCCCCCAGCAAGTTTGAGGAGTATTACCTCATCGAGCGCATCGCCGTCGGCGGCATGGCGGAGGTCTTTAAGGGCGTGAGCTATGGCGCGGAGGGCTTTGAGCGCCTGAGCGCCGTCAAGCGCGTCCTGCCGCACATCGCGGAGGACAAAGAGTTCATCGAGATGTTTATCGATGAGGCCAAGATCGCCGCGCAGCTGCACCACCCCAACATCGGGCAGGTGTTCCACCTCGGGCAGAGCGAGGGCAAGTACTTCATCGCGATGGAGTTCATCTCCGGGCAGGACCTCCGCTCCATCTTCGACCGCGCCCGCGACCGCCGCGCGCCGCTCGACCTCGGCTGGTGCGCCTACATGGTCAAGGAGATCTGCGAGGCGCTCGACTACGCCCACCGCAAGACCAACGCGCGCCAGGAGCCCCTGCACCTGATTCACCGCGACGTGTCGCCGCAGAACATCATCGCCAGCTACGACGGCGGCATGAAGCTGATCGACTTTGGCATCGCCAAGGCCAACGGCAAGATCAACCAGACGCAGGTGGGCATCCTCAAAGGCAAGTTCAGCTACATGAGCCCCGAGCAGGCGCGCGGGCAGCAGATCGACGCGCGCTCCGACCTCTTCGCCCTCGCCGTGGTGCTCTACGAGCTCGTGACGCTCGAGCGCTGCTTCTTGGGGCAGAGCGACTTCTCCACCATCGAGCGGGTGCGCGGCGTGGAGTTCACGCCCGCGCGCCAGCTGCGCCGCGACGTGCCCGCCGCCCTCGAGCGCATCCTCCAGAAGGGCCTCGCCGCCAACCCCAACGACCGTTACCAGAGCGCCGCTGACTTCCAAGAGGCGCTCGCCCGCTTTATGGCCAAGGGCTACCCCTGCGCCCGCGCCGAGGCGCGCGCGCACATGGAGGCGCTGTTCGCCCCTGAGATCGGGCGCGAGAAGGAGCGCCTCGCGGAGTTCCGCGCCTACGCCCTCGAGCACATCCCCGAGGCGTCGCGCTCGCTCGACGCGCGGGGGCAGGCGCGCTTTGACCCGCACCTGCAGGCGCCGGCGCGCGAGGGGAGTCGCCCGCAGTACGCCCCCAGCGACCAACCGCGCCTCTCGATGAGTCCCGCCCACGAGCGCCCGCGCTCCATACAGGGGCAGCGCGCCCCCGCGCGCGCCCCCGCCGCGCCGCCCTCGGCGCGCGCGCGCCTGCTGCTGCTCGCGCTGTTCGCCTTCCTCGCCGGCGGCGGGGCGGCGGCGGCGGCGTGGCTGCGGGGGCCCGCCCTCGGCGTGCTGCAGCTCAGCGCCTCGTCGCAGGCGGCGCTGCGCTTTCGGCTCGAGGGGCGCGGCGAGCTGCGCGAGGGGTTCGCGCCCGCGCGCCTGTCGGCGCTGCCGGCGGGCGACTACACGCTGCACCTCAGCTCCCCCCTCTACCAGCAAGCGCAGATGAGCGTGCGCGTGGAGCCCAACGTCACCGCGCACGTCAGCCCGCAGCTCACGCTGATTCCCGGCGTGGGCGCCGCGCAGCTCGCCACGGCGCCGAGCGGGGCGGACCTGTGGCTCAACGGGCAGCACGTGGGGCGCGCGCCCCTCACGCTCTACGCGCCGCTCGGCCGCCACGTCGTGCGCGCCACCCTCAGCGGCCACGACCCCGTGGAGCAGCCCGTGCTGTTCACGCAGCCGGCGCAGGACCTCGGCGCTTGGCTCTTGTTCCCAGAGCGCGTGCGCGTCCACCTGACGCCGAGCGTGGACGGCGCGCGCGTGTCGCAGCGCGCGCTCTCGTCGCTCGGCGAGTGGCGCTTTGTGGGGGTGGGGCCGCAGGCGCTGACGCTGCGGAACGTGGGCGACACCGTGGTCAAGATCGAGGCGGAGGGCTACGTGGCCAGCGAGGTGATCTTTCCGCGCTACCCGCAGGACGAGGCGCAGGAGTGGGTGGAGCTCTCGCCGCTCCGCGGGGGGCGCGCGGACTCGCTCGCGGAGTCCACCGCGCCCATCGCGCCCACCGAGTCTCGCCCCGAGTCTCGCCCCGAGTCTCGCCCCGAG
>VGTA01000411.1 GCA_016874875.1 Deltaproteobacteria bacterium
CGTCGGCGTCGGGCGCGTCGGGCGCGTCGGCGTCGGGCGCGTCGGGCGCGTCGGCGTCGGGCGCGTCGGGCGCGTCGGCATCGGGCGCGTCAGCGTCGAGAGGGTGAGGGAGGCGCGCGTCCGGGGGCCGCGCGTCCGGCGTCTGGGGCGCTGGCGGCGCGGCGTCGGCGTCAGCGCCCGCCGGGGGGCGGCCCCCCCGCGCGCCCTCACAGGCGGCGAGCGCGGCGAGCGCGGCGAGCGCCGCGAGCGTGAGGGCGGGGCGCAGGGCGGCGCGCATCACACCCCTCCCCTCAAGAGCGGCGCGAGGGGGGGGGCGCGGAGGTCGGCGGGGTCGCGGGCCATGTCAAAGCCCGCGGCGCAGAGGAGAGTCTGCCACACGTGCTCTGGGCGGAGCTCCTCGCCGTCGAGGGCGCTCACGCGCCCCGTGGCGGGGTCAACGCGCGTGGGCGTCAGGCCCACGTCCGACGAGGCGCCCATCGCCACCCCTCCCGCCACGTCCGCCCCCGCCAGCAGGTAGGCGCTGGTGAGCCAGTGGTCGCGCCCGCCGGACGGGTTGAGCAGGGCGGTGCGCCCAAAGTCGCTGTAGGCGACGATGGTGGTGCGGTCAAAGAAGGTCTCGCCGCTGCCGTCGAGCACGGGGGTGCGGCGGAGCTCGTCCATCAGGCGCGCGATGGCCTGCCACCCCGAGAGCTGCCGCGCCCCCTGCCGGAGCCAGTTCTGCTCGTCCCCGTAGCCGTAGTGGGTATCGAGGCCGCCCACGAGATTCACGCTCACCACGCGCGCCAGCCCCACGGTGAGGGCGCGGGCGGCGAGGGCGGCCTTGGCGGCGGGGGAGCGCAGGCCAGCCTCGGAGGCCTCAAAGCCAAAGCGCGCGCGCAGCGCCGCCATCTCCGCCGAGGGGGCCGACAGGTCGAGCTGGTCGCTCAGGCGGCGCGCGATGAGGCGGCGCGCGCGCTCGAGGCTCAGGCGCGCGCTGGCGGCGAAGGGGGCCGCGTACCCCGCCGCGCCGCCCGCGCACGCGTAGCCGTCGTCCACGAGCCCCTCCACCCGCGCCAGCGTCCCCGGCGCAAACCGCGCCGCCGCCGCCGAGGGGGTGAGGGCGTCGCGGAGGTCGAGGGGGGCGCTCACCTCAAAGACGTCCACCTCGAGGGGCTGGTCGAGGTTGTAGACCTCCTCGCCGATCGAGAGGTTGGGAATCAGCTCGTCGCCCTGGTAGTGGCGGGCGAGCCACGTGGCCACCGACGAGCCGCGGGGCTGGTTGCCGTTCGGGGGGCGCCCTGTGCGCGCGCGCACCTTACCCACGTCGTGGGCGAGGGTGCTCATGTTGACGCCGCGCACCACGGCGATATGCTCCACGTACCCGGGGGTCGCGAGGTCGCCCATGTAGGCGCCGAGGGGGGCGGGGAGTCCCGCGCCGGCCTGCGTGAGGCGCCCGGGCAGGTAGAGCCCGCCCACCGCCGGCAGGCCGAGGGCGGGGATGTCGGCGAGGCGGCTGTAGCCGAGGGTGATGCGCGTGTCGGCGGCGGCCTGGTCGGTGAAGACGTCTGGGTCGCGCGGGTCGAGGCCCACGAGCGTGTCCCACCCGCCGTCGAACATGCAGAGCACGAAATACCTGTCCTTGAGGGGGCGCCCCACCTCCGTGACCGCGCCGGCGCCCTGCTGCCCGGGGGCGCGCGGCGGGGCGGCGGGGGGGGCGCCCTGGGCGGCGGCGGCGGCGAGGAGGCGGCGGCGGGAGAGGGCGCCGGCGCCGGCGAGCCCCCCCGCGAACAGGAGGCGGGCGAAGCCGCGCCGCGAGACGTCGAGCCGCGAGCGCGGCGGGGGGGCGGGGCGCATAGGCTAGTAGCTCCAGAAGCGGGGGTGGACAGCGGCGGCGACGCAGAGCGCGCGCCAGGCCTCCGCCGCGCCGCCCGCCTCGGCGGCGACCTCCGCGGCGAGCGTGACCCAGCGCGTGACCTCGGGGTCCTCGGGGGCGAGGTCCACCCCGTGCGCCCGCCACAGGAGCGCCGCCACCGCCGCTCGGGTGGGCGCGTCATCGGCGGGGAGCGCGGCGGGGTCGGGGGTAGTGACGAGGACGCGGGCGGCGGGGGGGGGGCCGAAGGCGGGCAGCTCACGCGCCACGAGCGCCGCGCAGACCTCGACGGCGGCGTCGCGGATCAGCTTGTTGAACAGCACGCTCGGGCGGCGGTCCTCGGTGACGCGGGTGATGAAGTTGGGGCCGCCGAGCGCCGCCCACTGCTCACGCCAGCGGTCGCGCCCCCCCGCGCGCCACCCCACCCCGCCGTCGAGCTGCTCAAAGGCGCGCGCGAGCTGGTCCACGTCCATGCGCTTGCGGTCGCGCGCGAACGCCTCCGGGTCCCACGGGCTCGGCGACAGCCCCACGGCGCCGAGGTCCTCGGCGGCGGAGGAGGCCACGGCGGGCGGCGCGCCCTCGGGGAGCGGCGGGAGCGGCGGCGCCCCCTCGCCGCTCAGCGCGCGCCGCAGCGCCGGGCTGAGGTCGTCGCGGGCGCCAGCGGCGGCGCGGGGCAGAGGCGGCGCGGCGGAGGGCGCGGCGGAGGGCGCGGCGGAGGGCGCGGCGGAGGGCGCGGCGGAGGGCGCGCGCCCCCCCTCCGCGCAGGCGCCGAGCAGGGTGGCGCCGAGCAGGGGGGCGCCGAGCAGGGTGGCGCCGAGCAGGGGGGCGCCGAGCAGAGTGGCGCCGAGCAGGGGGGCGGGGCGGTGAGCGCTCATCGGGTCCTCCTGTAGACGTCGCTCGTCACGAGCTCGCGGACGAGCGCCTTAAAATCATACCCCCCCGCCATAAAGCGCCCCGCCACCTCCCCGAGCCACCCCTCCTCGTCGGGCAGGGGCGCGCGCCCCACGAGCCACCCAAAGGCGTTCTTCACCGCGCAGGCGCCGAGGCGCCCGTCGAGGAGGGCGCGGCGGACGAGCGCGCGGGGGCCCTCGTTGAGGTGGGGCTGGTGCGCGGGGGCGCGGAACAGGTAGGCCTTGAGGTAGCCGAGGTAGGGGACCTCGGCGCCCGTGGGGGCCTGCGTGACGTAGTGGGCGGCGCAGCGGGGCGTGCAGGCGCCGGTGAGGGCGCAATCGTAGCACTCGGGGTCAAAGTCAGGGAACTCGCCTGGGCTCAGGTAGGACGAGGCCCCCTCCGCGTAGCGCCCCCAGTAGGCGCCGATGGGCTCGAGGATGCTGTGGCAGTACTTGCAGCCGTCGCGGCGCTGCAGGTCGGGCTCGTCGCGGTCGGCGCCGTTGGTCTCGATGCCCGACACGGGGGGCTCGAACGGGCTGCAGAGGAACGACTGGTAGAAGCGGTCCACGCGGGCGCGCTGCGTGATGAAGCGCGCGAGGAACACCCAGTTGGTGAGCACCCCGCGCGCCTCCGGCCCCGCGTCGATCTCCACCCAGGTGTCCGCGTCGCGGTAGTCGAGGTCGGGCACCAGACTCGGGGCGAGGGGGAGGGCGAGGCGCATAAAGGGCGCGAGGTGCTTGTAGTAGTGCGCGAGGGGGCCGTTGAGCAGCGGCGGCGCCTCGGCGAGCAGCTCGTAGTAGGGGCGGTCGTTGTCGATCACCCAGCGGAGCTGCTGGTCGAGGCCGTCGAGGAGGGGCTGCAGGAACTGCTGGTAGTCGCCGCACCAGCGCAGGTTGGGACCGCAGCCGCAGCCCTCCGGCGGGGCGCCGTAGCGGTTCTGCATCACGTCGCAGCGGTCGCCCGTGGCGGGGCTGACGGCGTGGGTGAGCGCGTCGTGGGCGCACACCTTGATCTGCCCGGCGGGGCAGGCGGGGTCCTGCGCGAGGACGGGGTGGTCCCAGTAGCGGCGCACGCACACGTACCCCTCGCGGCGCCTGCCGCCGCCCTCGTCCACCATGCGCGGCGCGTCGGGGGCGGGCTCGGGCGCGTCGCGGCAGGGGCGGTCGTCGCCGCGGAGCGCGGGGCGGGGGAAGTACCACAGGCGCGTGCGCCCCCCGCTCGCCTCCCACGGCGCGTCGTAGCTGAGGCGGTAGCCGGGGGTGGTGTCGCTGTTGCCGAGGTAGGGCCAGAGGAGTCCGTGGTGGAGGCGCACGAAGCGGCGCGCGAAGGCGTCGCTCGAGAGCATGTCGTCGAGGAGGGCGGCGGGCACCTCGCGCGCCTCGCGGACCGCCGCGCGCTCCTCGGCGGACGGCAGCTCGCCGCGCAGGTCGAGGGAGAGGGCGCGCAGGTGCTCGCTGGGGCTGAGGGGCGCGCCGGCGGGGTCGCAGGTGGGGGCGTCTTGGGCGTGGGCGGGCGGCGGGCTCAGGCTCAGGCTCAGGCTCAGGCTCAGGCTCAGGGCGAGAATCGCGGCGC
>VGTA01000412.1 GCA_016874875.1 Deltaproteobacteria bacterium
TGGCGGCGGGGCGCTAGGGCGCGGGGGCGGGGCGCGGCGCGAAGTAGCTCGCGTAGAGCTCCTCGCCGCGCGCCTCCATCCTCGCCAGCAGCGCCGGCGGGGGCGTGAGCAGGCTCGGGCGCTCGGAGGTGGACGGCGCCACCTGGACGCGGTAGCGGAAGGCGTCCACGAGGCGGTAGAAGGCGTCGGCGGACTCGGCGCCCTCGTGGTGGAAGTAGAGGCTCTCGCCCCGCTCCATGCGCCGGCGAATCTCGCGCAGGTAGCGCCAGATGGCGAGGTAGTAGCCAAACAGCTCCACGTCAAAGCCAAAGAGCGGCACGAGCTTCACCTGCAGCGCGCGGAAGCGCCCGGCGGCCTCCGTGAGCTCGCTGAGGCAGTCGTGGAGGCGCTGCGCGCGCAGGGCGGCGCGCTCAGACTCGGTGAGCGCGCCGGCGAGGGCGTCGGCGAGGGGGCGCTCGAGGGTGGCCTGGTAGAGCTTGCGCGGCTTGTAGAGGCCTTGTGAGAAGGAGTCGATCTCGTCGATCAGGTCCCGCCGCCGCTGCTGGCGCGACTGAATCCGCTGATAAACAAAGTTCACCCACGCCGCCACCCCGCCGAGCGCCATGAGCTCAAAGGCGCCACCCCAGAGTCCTTGCCAGAAGGCATCGCGCATCCATGGCTCCATAGTGAGACTCCCTTTTTAAGTTTTAAGGCGCGGGGGCGGGCGCGGGCGCGGGGGCGGGCGCGGGGGCGGGCGCGGGGGGCGCCCAAGCGCCGAGGGGCTCGCCGCGCGCGTTGTAGCGCTGAATCGGGAGGCCGAGCGCCGCCACCGCCGCGCCATGGGCGGCGAGGTCGCCGGCCACGATCACCTGCAGCGCCTCGCGCGGCGTGAGGGCGGCGGCGGCGCGCACCTCGCTGAGGGTGGCGGCGGCGACGCCCTCCTGCCAGGCGCGCAGGTGCGCGGGGGCGCGCCCCTCGGCGAGCAGCTCGCTGAGGGTGCCCACCACGCTCGCCATCTCCTCAAAGCGGCTCGGCAGGCCCTTGAGGAGGCCGCCGCGGGCGCGCGCGAGCTCCTCGTCGGTCACGGGGCGGTCGCCGCGCGCGGCGTCGAGCTCGGCGAAGACCTCTTGGAGGCTGGCGGCGGTGGTGTCGCCCTTCACCATCGCCCCAAGGAACCACAGCCCCGCGCGCGACGAGCGCATCAGGGCGCTGTAGGCGCCGTAGGTGTAGCCCTTCTCCTCGCGCAGGTTCATGTTGACGCGGCTGGTGAACTCGCCGCCGAGGACGCGGTTGTAGAGCTCCTCGGCGAAGGGCGCGGCGGCGTCCGCCGCGCTGGGCACGGCGCGCGCCACGGCGATGGCGGACTGGCTGCTGCCGGGGAAGTCCACCCAGTGGACGGCGGGGGCGCCGGCGGCGAGGGTGAGGGGGCGGCGGGGGGCGCTCGGCGCGCCGCGCCAGGCGCCGAGGCGCTCGTCCACGAGCGCGGCGAGGGCGGCGCGGTCGATGGCGCCCACCGCGATCAGCGTGGCGCCCTCGGGGCGCGCCACGGCGGCGTGCTGCGCGCGCACGTCGTCGAGGGTGACGCGGGCGAGCGTCTCCTCGGCGCCCTCCGCCGGCAGCCCCTGCAGGCCCTCCCCAAAGAGCACGCGGCGGAGCAGCACGCCGCGGGTGGCGGCGGGGTCGGCCTCGCGCGCCACGGCCTGCGCGGCGCGCTGCTGGCGCACGCGCTCAAAGTCCTCGGCGCTCAGGCGCGGGCGCGTGAGGACGTCGGCGAGCAGGTCGAGGGAGGCGGGCAGGTGCTCGGCGAGGGCGTTGAGGGAGAGGGTGGTGGACTGCGAGGTCACGGCGGCGCCGTAGTCGGTGGCGAGGCGCTGCAGCGCGTCGCTGAGGGCGAGGGCGTCGCGCGCCCCCGCGCCCTCGTCGAGCAGGTCCACCGTGAGCGCCGTGAGCCCCGCCTTCTCGGCGGGGTCGGCGTCGGCGCCCGTGGGGAGGACCAGCGAGAGCGAGACGAGGGGCGCCTGGCGCTGCTCCACGTGCCACACGGTGAGCCCGTTGGCGGCGCGCCAGACGTCCACCGCCGGCGGGGCCCACGCGGCGGGGGCGGGGAGGGCGGGGAGCGCCTGGCGGTCGGGGGCGGGCGCCGGCGCGGCGCCCTCGGGCACAAAGCGGAGGCGCAGGGGCGCGTCGTGGATCCAGCCCGCGGCGGCGGCGTGGACGTCCGCGGGGGTGAGCGCGGTGTAGCGCGCGAGGTCCGCCTCAAAGCCGTCGCTGACGCCCATGTGGTGGAGGTAGGCGCTGAGCATCTGCGCGCGGCTCATGGCGCCCTCCACGCGGTGGTAGAAGCTCTTGCGCCAGGCGTTGAGCGCGCGCGCGTGCTCGTCGTCGGTGGGGGGGGCGGCGAGGGCGCGCGCGAGGGCGTCCACGAGCGCCCGCTCTAGCTCCTCGGCGGTCTGGCCGGGGGCGGCGGTGGCGTACACCACAAAGAGGCTGCTCAGCCCCATCGACATCTGAAACGCCGCCACGTCCTTGGCCACCTTCTGCTCATAGACGAGGGGCTGGTAGAGGCGGCTCGTCTTGCCGTCGCTGAGGAGCGTGGCGAGCAGGTCGAGCGCCGCGTCCCCTGGGGCGTAGAGGGCGGGGGAGTGCCAGGCGAGGTACACGCGCGGCAGCTTGACCTTGTCCTCCACGGTGATCAGGCGCGCGGGCTTGGCGGTGGGCTGCGCGGCGCGCGGCGTGGGCGCGCGCTCCCCCGCCGGCATGCGCCCAAAGTACCGCGCCACGAGGGCGCGCGCCTCGTCGGGCTCAAAGTCGCCCACCAGCGTCAGCAGGGCGTTGGAGGGGGCGTAGTACTGCCGAAAAAAAGCGCGCACGTCGTCGAGGGTGGCGGCGCTGAGGTCCTCGTGGGAGCCGATGGTGGTGTGTTGGTAGGGGTGCCCCACGGGGAACATCTCCTCAAAGAGGAGCCGCCACGCCATGCCGTAGGGCGTGTTCTCGTAGCGCTGGCGGCGCTCGTTCTTCACCACGTCGCGCTGGTTGTCGAGCTTCTCTTGGGTGAGGGCGTCGAGGAGGCCCTCCATGCGGTCGGACTCCATCCACAGGGCGAGCTCGAGCGCCTCGGCGGGGACCTGCTCGTAGTAGTTGGTGCGATCGGTGTTGGTGGTGCCGTTGATGTCGGCGCCGAGGGGGGCGAAGGGCTCAAAGTACTCGCGGTCAAAGGAGCGCGAGCCCTGGAACATGAGGTGCTCAAAGAGGTGCGCGAAGCCGCTGCGCCCCTCTCGCTCGTGCGCGGAGCCCACGAGGTAGCGCACCTCCACGGCCACGGTGGGGAGGCGGCGGTCGGGGCTCATGATGAGCGTGAGGCCGTTGGGGAGGCGCTCCTCGATCACCTCGAGGCCGGCGAACGGCGAGGGGGCGGGGGCGGGGGCGGGGGCGGCGGGCGCCGCGAGGGCGGGCGCGCTGAGGGCGAGCAGGGCGACCGAGAGGGCCCTGCGGGACCAGCGGGACGGGATCAGACTCAGCAGACTTATCAGACTCATGCGAACGCTCCAAAGAGGGCAGAGAGGGGCTGCAGCAGCGAGGCGCTGCCCGCGCGCGAGAGCGTCTCCTCGATCACGATCAAGTAGAGCGCCACGCGCGGAATCCGCAAGAGGGAGACCAAGAAGAAGGGCACGAGGCGCACCCCCGTGGCGCCGCAGGCCCAGCAGACCACCGAGTAGGGGATGGGGGTGAGGGCGGCGAGGGCGAGGGCGATGAGGCCGTAGCGGTCCATAAACGCCTTGCCCTTGACGAGCTTGACGTCGAGCCAGGCCTGCACGGCGGGGCGGCGCGAGAGGGCGCGGATCATGAGGTAGCCGCCCGTCCCGCCGAGGACGCTGCCCGCGCTCGCCCACGCCAGCATGTCCCAGAAGCCGAGGCCGCCGAGGTGGCCCGCCACGAGGAACATGTCGGGGGGGATGGGGAGCGAGAGGCCGTCGGGCAAGAAGAAGCCGAGGCCCACGCCCCACAGGCCGCTCCAGCCGATAAAGTCTCTGCTGAGCGCCTCCATCTGCGGCTTAAAGAAGTAAGAGAGGGCGGCGAGGCCCACCACGAGGGCGACGAGGCCGATGAGCGTCTGCGCGAGGAGGCGCTTGCCGTCGCTCTCGAGGGCGTCGACGTGGGGGTTGTGGGGGGGGGGCGTCATGGGCGGATTCCTGTGAGCGGGTGGGGAGCGCGGGAGGGGGCGCCGGGTGTGGAATAGCGATTTGAGAAGAGATAGTCTAGCCGCGGCCCGCGGCGCGCCGGCGCAGACCGCCTCTCCGCCGCGCCCTCTTCCCGCGCCCCGCCCCACAGGAGC
>VGTA01000413.1 GCA_016874875.1 Deltaproteobacteria bacterium
TCGCCTCGCGCCCTCGCCCCCCTCAACGCCCTCAACGCCCTCGACGCCCTCGACCCCAACGCCCCCCCCGGCCACCTCCTCGCCCGCCTCGCCGCGACCTACCCGCGGACTCCCGCGCGCATCCGCCTCAAGGCCGCCCTGCTGTTCGCCGGCGCGCGCTACCACCCGAGCCTCGTGGAGGCGGGGGACTGGGCGTTCCCTAGCTTCTTGCCCTTCCACCTGCCCCCCGACGCGCCCACCTATCGCGGCGCGCGGCAGATTCCGATCCCTTATCTCCTGCGCCTCGACGACGACACGCAGGTGCGCCTGCGCGTCAAGGACGACAGCCCCTTCGCGCTGCGCCCGCTCCCGGGCGCGGCGGTGGAGCCGGCGGGGCTGGCGGGGGCGGGGTGGGGGGCGCGGGCGGGGGAGCCGCGGCGCTCGGAGCCGGGCGGCTACCCGTTTGGGCTCTATGACGGCGACGAGCTGCTCTGCGCGCTCACCTTTGAGCCGCGCCTGCCCTGGGCCGACGCGCTCACCGCCGACGGCACCCCCTTCAAGGCCACCGGGCTCAGCCAGCACGGCGACATGCTCGTGCTCAACCCCGCCCCCGGCTGCGAGTACTTCGTGGCGCCGCTCGGGCACGAGAAGCGCAACCTCAGCTGCCAGTTCTGCCTCTACGGGCTCCCCGACCAGCGCATGCAGAGCGTGGGGCAGGAGCTCTTTAAGGCGCACATCCCCGACGCGCAGCTCGCGCGCATCTGTGAGGCCTGCGCGCACCCCTCCACCCACGCCCGCCACCTGTACCTCGTCTCGGGGAGCATGCTCGACATGGCGCAGGAGGGCGAGCGCTTCGTCCACCTCGCCGCCGCGCTCAACGCCCGCGGGCTGCACGAGCGCTACTATGTGGCGTGCGGCTCGGGGGCGGTGCCCAAGGAGCACCTCAAGCGCATGCGCGACCTCGGCGTGCGCGGGGCGAGCTTCAACCTCGAGGTGTGGGGGCGCGAGCAGTTCGGGCGCGTGTGCCCCGGTAAGGCGCGGTTCGTGGGCTACGACCGCTGGCTCGAGGCGCTCTACGACGCCGTGGACGTCTTTGGGGAGGGCAACGTGATGAGCGCCTTCGTGGCGGGCGCGGAGCTCGACGGCGAGGGGGCGCGCCCCTCCCCCGAGGACGCCCTCGCCGCCAACCTCGAGGCCACCGAGACGCTCCTCGCCCGCGGCGTGCTGCCCGTGTTCTCGCTGCACTGGAAGCTCACGGGCAAGACCCGCGGGCTCGAGCCCCTCTACAACCTCGACACCTTCTTGGCGCTCAACGAGCAGATGGCGTCCATGCGCGCCGCCCGCGGGCTGCTCACCAACCCCGATTTCTTCTGCAAGCGCTGCGCCTATATGCAGCTCGAGCCCGACTATGACGCCGCGGCGCGCGCGGCGCACGTCTGCGGCTGAGGGGGGGCCGATGGGCGTGGACCTGAGCGGGCTCAACCCGCAGCAGCGCGAGGCGGCGGAGCGGACGGAGGGGCCCCTGCTGGTGCTCGCGGGCGCCGGGTCGGGCAAGACCCGCGTGATCACCTTCCGCGTCGCGCACCTCCTGAGCAAGGGGGTGCCCCCCGAGTCCATCCTCGCGCTCTCCTTCACCAACAAGGCCGCCACCGAGCTGCGCGAGCGCCTCGTGGCGCTGGTGGGGGAGGAGGCGCGGCGGTGTCAGGCGAGCACCTTTCACGCGCTCGGCGTGCGCTTCATCAAGGAGGAGCACGAGGCGGCGGGGCTGCGCCCGCGCTTCACGATCCTCGACGAGGGCGATCAGCTCGACGCCGCCAAGCAGGCGCTCGCGCAGCTCAGCCTCGACCCCAAGCGCCACGCGCCCGACGCGCTGCTCGCGCAGATCTCGCGCTTTAAGTCGCAGCTGATCAACCCCGCCTCGCAGCGCGACGCGCGGGTGGCGGCGATGTGCTACGAGGCGTACCAGCGCCGCCTCCGCCTGATGAACGCGGTGGATTTTGACGACCTGATCCGCACGCCCGTGGTGCTGATGGAGACGCAGCGCGCGGTGCAGCTCCGCTGGCGCGCCCGCTTTAAGTACATCCTCGTGGACGAGTACCAGGACACGAACGGCGCGCAGCTCCGCATGCTCAAGGCGCTCGCCGCCGGGTACGGGAACCTGTGCGTGGTGGGCGACGACGACCAGTCGATCTACGGGTGGCGCGGGGCGGTGGCGTCGAACATCCTGCGCTTCGCCGAGCACTTCCCGGGGGCGCACACCATCGCGCTGACGCAGAACTACCGCTCCACCAACCTGATTCTGCGCGCGGCGAACCACGTGATCCACAACAACCCCGAGCGCCACCCCAAGACGCTCTGGAGCGCGCACGGCGACGGGCTGCCGCTCCGCTATCGGGCGCTCGAGCACGGGGACCGAGAGGCGGAGTGGGTGGCGCAGGACCTCGCGCGCGCCAAGCGGGAGGGGCGGCTCCGCTGGTCGGACATCGCGGTGCTGTACCGCACCAACCAGCAGGCGCGGGGGTTCGAGGAGGAGCTGCGGCGCCTCGAGGTGCCGTACCGCGTGGTGGGGGGGACCAAGTTCTACGACCGCAAGGAGATCAAGGACGCCCTCGCCTACCTGCGCCTGCTCACCAACCCGAGCGACGAGAACGCCCTGCGCCGCGTGATCAACTATCCGCCGCGCGGGGTGGGGGACGCCGCCCTAGAGCGCCTCGCGCACGCGGCGCTGACGACGGGGCGGTCGATGTGGGCGCTGTGCGCCGAGCCGCACCGGGTGGAGGGGCTCACGCCGCAGGCGGGGGAGCCGCTGCGCGCGTTCTATGAGCAGCTCGCCCCCTACGCCGAGGTGTTCGACCTCCCCGCCGCCCACCCCAGCGCGCGCCCGTGGTCGGTGGTGTTCTTGGAGCTGATGGGGGCGCTGCGCTTTCGGGACGCGCTCCTCCGCGAGCACCGCGACGCCGAGCAGGTCCGCCGCCGCTGGGAGAACGTGGAGGAGATGGCGAGCGGGCTGTCGTGGGCGCAGGGGCGCGGGGAGGGGCTCAACGACTACCTCAACCGCCTCTCCCTCGACGCGCCGCGCGCTCAGGACGAGGAGGAGCGCGATGAGGTGTCGCTGATGAGTCTCCACAGCTCTAAGGGGCTCGAGTTCAACACGGTGTATCTGGTGGGGGTGGAGGAGGGGTGGATGCCCCACGACCGCGTGCTCGAGGAGAGCGGGGCGGTGGACGAGGAGCGCCGCTTGGCGTATGTGGGGATCACGCGCGCTCAGCGTCAGCTCACGCTGACGACGGCGAGCAAGCGCTTGAGCTTTGGGAAGCTGTTGGCGCGTCGGCCGTCTCGGTTCTTGGGGGAGATCCCGGAGGAGCTGTTTGAGGGGGGGTCGCGCGCGGGGGGGCTGACGCTGGCTGAGCAGGGGGCGGATCCGCTTTTGGCGCGGCGTGAGGCGGAGCGCGATTATCGGGCGCAGGGGTTCGCGCGGATGTTGGCGGCGCTTGAGAGGAAGTGAGCGGGGGACTTTGTTAAAAGCTAATTAAAGTTATTATTTTCCAACCCTTATGCCAACGTGATTACAAGGATTTCTGTTATTGCAACGATATCTATATCTTGAATCCCTAGCGGCACCATTTCCACCTCTAATAACTCTTGGAAATGTGCCTTCGCCCATGCAATTGTTCAATCCGCAATATGGAAAGCCATTTGTATCAATTTGAGAATAGTTGTCTATGTATTCATCCTGAACCCACTCTATGACACTTCCATTCAGGTCACAGACATCATCAAATGAATTTCCTGTTGTAGCACTACACACATCTTGTATTAATGGACTGTTGTTAATACACAGTGGCCCATTTGAAAGAATACAATTAATTTCCTGATTTCCCCATGAATAAGTAGTTCTGCCAGCATTTGTTGCGGCATACTCCCACTCCGCCTCACTTAAAAGACGACCCCCTACCCATTGTGCATAGTTATTTGCATCTGGCCAAGTTATACATGACATGGGCTTTTGTTCATCATTTCCTATATCGTTAGTCCATGTACAGTTTGGATAGTAAAAGCTTGGAGCAGTACAGGCACCAGCATTTACACATCTTCTATATGAGCCAACAGTTACTTCGTGTTTTGAAATTTTGAAGTCTCTGACGGAAACTTGCACCATTGGAATTGAGTCCAAGTTCGCTGTGCTTCCCATTAAAAATGATCCACCTGAAACATCTACATACTCCATATAGGGGCAACCCGTATTATAGCAAGGCGCGCGCATACAGTCTGACTTACAAAAAAACTGTCCATCACACTCCTCGCTCGGCAAGTTAACAAATCCATCCCCAC
>VGTA01000414.1 GCA_016874875.1 Deltaproteobacteria bacterium
CAGGGGGGGGCGCAGGGGGGGGCGCAGGGGGGCGCGGGGGCGCAGGGGGGGGCGCAGGGCACCCCGCCGCCGCCCGCCTTCCGCCCCGCGCCGCTCACCCTCGCGCGCCTCACGTCCTCTGAGCTCCTCACCGCCCTCGAGCGGGTCTTTGGGGCGCGCCCGGCGGGGGGCACGCCCTTTGAGGCCGAGACGTCGCTCCACGGCTTCAGGAGGGTGGCGGCGAGCGAGATCACCGTCTCGCCCCTGCTCGCTGAGCAGCTCGAGGCCGCGGCGTGGGAGGTGGCGGCGGCGGCGGTGGGGGGGGCGGAGGGGCGGGCGCGCCTGTTCACCTGCGACCCCGGCGCCCACCCCGCCGGCTCGGTGGAGGAGGGCGCGTGCGCGCGCGTCGCCTTCGCCCCCCTCGCCCGCCGCGCCTGGCGGCGCCCGCTGAGGGAGGAGGAGCGGGCGGAGCTCGCGGCGCTCTACGTGGAGGCGCGCGCCCTCGCCCGCGACCCCGTCATCGCCGCCGAGGCCGTGGTGGCGGCGCTCATCACGTCGCCGTATTTCGTGTTTCAGGTCGCCCACGGCGAGCCCGACCCCGCCCACCCGGGGGACCCCGCGCGCCTGCGCTACACCAGCGTGGAGATGGCCTCGCGCCTCTCGTTTGCGCTGTGGGGCGCTCCCCCCGACGAGGAGCTGCTGGCGGCGGGGGAGCGCGGGGCGCTGGTGGAGGACGAGGGCCTTGAGGCGCAGGCGCGCCGCCTGCTCGCTGACCCGCAGGCGCGCGTCCACCTCGCCGCCTTCTTTGACGAGCTCGTGGGCCTCGAGCGCCTCGCCGCCGTCACCAAGGACGTGGCGCTCTTCCCTGAGGCCACCCCCGCCCTGCTCGCCGACATGCGCCGCGAGGTGGGGCGCCTCTTTGAGGAGCTCGCGTTCGCGGAGGGGGGGCGCCTCGATGACCTCCTCACCACCGACGCCGTCTTCATCAACGACGCCCTCGCCCCCCTCTACGGGCTACCCGCCCCCGGCGGCGACCCGGCGACCCTCGTGCGCGCCGCCCTGCCCCCCGCGCAGGCGCGCGGCGGGCTGCTCGGGCGCGCGGCGCTCATGACGCTGTTCTCCCACAACACGCTCACCTCCCCCACCCACCGCGGGCGTTTCGTGCGCGTCAACCTCCTCTGCCAGGACGTGCCGCCCCCACCGGCCGGGGTGCTCACGCAGCTCGCGGAGGTGGACCCGAGCGCCCCGCTCACCCTCCGCGAGCGCCTCGCGGCGCACGCCACCGACCCCGTCTGCGCCAGCTGCCACCGCCTGATGGACCCCCTCGGCTTCACCCTCGAGCGCCTCGACCCCCTCGGGCGCTGGCGCGACCTCGACAACGGCCTCCCCATCAACACCACCGGCGAGCTGAGCGGCGTGCCGCTCGCCGACGCGCGCGACCTCGGCGCCGCCGTGGCCGCCTCGCCGCGCTTCGGCGAGTGCATGACGCGCCGCCTCTACCGCTTCGCCGGCGCGCACCTCGAGACGGTCGACGAGGACCCCCTCGTGGAGCGCCTCGCCGCTGACTTTGACGGCGCCCTCGCCCGCCACCTCCCCGCCCTCGCCCTCGGGGTGGTCATGAGCGAGGGCTTCCGCGCCGCCGCGCGCCCCGAGGGCGCCCCCGCGCCCGCCCCCGGCTGCACCCCCGCCGCTGAGCGGTGCGATGGCCTCGACAACGACTGCGACGGCGAGCCCGACGAGGCGCTCGTGGAGCCCTGCGCGGCGGCGTGCGGCGACGAGGGCCTCCGCCGCTGCGCGGAGGGGGCGTGGGGGGCGTGCGAGGGGCGCGCCCCCGGCGTGGAGGTGTGCGACGGCGCCGATAACGACTGCGACGGCGCCGCCGACGAGGGCATCGAGGGGGCGGAGGTGTGCGATGGCGTCGACAACGACTGCGACGGCGCCGCCGACGAGGACGTGCGCCCCGCCCCCCTCCCCACCAGCTACGAGGCCCTGAGCGCCTACCACGACGGCTGCGCCCCCGGCGGCCAGCGCTACGGCAACGCCTGCAACGCGGCGGTCAACCGCCTCTGCGCGCAAGACGGCTGCGGCGCCACCGGGTTTGGGCCCCTCGCCCCCGCGCGCGGCCCCCTCGCGGCGGTGTGCCTGCCCCCGGAGGCGGTGGCGGTGAGCTGGGTGCGCTACGCCGACCTCAGCGCCCAGCACGGCGTCTGCAACGGCGCCCCCGAGTTCGCCGGTCCCAACTGCAACGCCGCCATCCACCGCCTCTGCGCCGCGCGCGGGCTCACCACGGGCTTTGGGCCCCTCGAGCACAGCGCCACGGAGGCGGGCGTCGCCTGCGTGCCCGGCGCCGTGGTCCTGCAGTCGAGCTACACCGCCCTCTCCGCCCACCACCCCGGCTGCGCCCAGCAGGGCGAGCGCATGGGCCCCGCCTGCGCCGCCGCCATCCACGCGCTGTGCGTGGCGAGCGGCTTCGCCACGGGCTGGGGGCCCGTCGAGAACAGCGGCGACATCGCCGTGGTGTCCTGCGTGCGTGACTGACCCGCGCGTGACAAACAAGGAAAAGGAGCGACCCATGAAGCGTCCCCCCGCGACCCAGCTCACCCGCCTCCCGCCCCTCTCCCGGCGCGCCGCCCTGCGCGGCGCCCTCGGCGCGCTCACCGCGGCGGTGGCGCTGCCGCCCCTAGAGGCGATGCTCAACCTCCACGGCGACGCCCTCGCCGACGGCGCGCCCCTGCCCACGCCCTTTGGGGTCTGGTTCTGGGGCAACGGCGTGCGCCCCGAGCGCTGGATTCCCATGGGCCTCGCCGACCAGTGGTCGCCGAGCGAGGAGCTCACCCCCCTCGCGCCGCACCGCAGCCACCTCTCCGTCCTCACGGGCCTGACGCTCAAGACGGGCACCCACCCCCACCACGCGGGTATGACGGGGGTGATGACGGGCATGCCGCTGCACAAGGTGGGGGACGTGCGCGACACGATCATCTCCACCTTCGCCGGCCCCTCCCTCGACGTCATCGCCGCGCGCCACTTTGAGGGCCAGGCGCCCTTCCGCTCCCTAGAGCTCGGCGTGACGCGCTTCCGGGGCACCGACGAGGGCACCACCTTCCAGCACCTGTCGCACAACGGCCCCAACAACCCCAACCCCTCCGAGTACTCGCCGCGCGCGGTCTTTGAACGCCTCTTCAGCCTGCCCACCGACGCCGAGCGGCTCCTCGCGCGCCGGTCGGTGCTCGACGTGGTGCGCGGGCAGGCGGCGCGCCTGCAGCGGCGCCTGGGCGGCGCCGACCGCGCGCGCGTCGAGCAGCACCTCGACTCCCTGCGCGCCCTCGAGCTTCGCCTCAGCGCGAGTCCCTCCTCCTGCGCCACCCCCCCCGCCCCCGGCGACGTCTATGACGTCAACGGCCAAGAGCAGATCGAGGAGCAGAACAGGCTGATGAGCGACCTCCTCACCGTGGCGCTCGCCTGCGACCTCACGCGCGTCTTCTCGGTGCAGTTCTCCACCTGCGGCTCAGGGGTGGTGATGTGGCAGGCGGGCGCCACCGACGGGCTGCACCTCACCACACACATCGAGCCCCTCACGGGCGCGCCCGCCACGCAGCAGGTGGTGCACAGGGCCACCACCTTCACCATGTCGCAGCTGTCGTACCTGCTCGGGCGCCTGCGCGAGACGCGGGTGGGCGCGAGCGACCTGCTCACCCAGTCCTCGATCCTGTGCACCACCGAGCACACCGACGGCCACACCCACAGCTACGCCGACTTCCCCATGATGATCGCCGGCCTCGGCGGCGGGCGCCTGCGCGGGGACTACGTGTATCGCTCTTTCGCCGGCGAGTCGGTGACCAAGGGGGGCCTCACGGCGCTGCGGGCGGCGGGGGTGGCGGTGGAGGGCTTTGGGGCGGAGGCGGGGTGGACCACCGAGACCATCGGCGCGCTGGAGGCGTAGCGTGGGCGCCCGCTCGTGGGCGCCCTGGCGCGTTGGCGCGCTAGGCGCTTTGCGCGCGCTGAGGAGCGCCGAGGTGGGGCGGCGAGCGCGCACGCGGCGACACGCCCCGGCGCGGGGGGCGTGAAGCGGCGCTCACGCGCGCCCCTCTGCGCCGTGGGGTGAGGCGGGGCGGCCCGCGCGGCGTGCGCGAGAGATGTGGGTCTTCTTGGGCGTTTACATTTGTCGCGAATCTTGGCACTCTCTGTGCATAAACAGAACAGTGACAGAGCGACCGCTCCCCCCCCCCCCCCCCCCCCCCCCCCCCCCCCCCCCCCCCCCCCCCCCCCCCCCCCCCCCCCCCCCCCCCCCCCCCCCCCCCCCCCCCCCCCCCCCCCCC
>VGTA01000415.1 GCA_016874875.1 Deltaproteobacteria bacterium
CCCCACGAGACTCCTTAGAGAGTAGAGTCCTCGCCCGCCGCGCGCAAATCCACGTGCCGCTCAGCGCCCCCCCGCGCGCCGCTCAGCGCCCCGCCAGCGCCGAGAGCCACGCCGTGAGGCGGGCGCGCCCGGCGGCGTTGAGGTGCACGTAGTCGTAGAGCTCCTCGTCGGGGGCGAGGGCGGCGGCGTCGAGCAGGGCGCCGGCGCCGAGGGCGCGCTCCACCGCGTCGCTGAGGAGCTGGCGCGCGGCGGGGGGGAGGGCATCGCGCAGGCGCGCGCGCTCAGGCATCAGCACCACCCACACCCGCCCCGCGCGCCCGCGGAGCTCCCCGAGCAGCCCGCGCAGCGCCGCCGCCTGCCCCGCGCCCACCTCCGCGTAGCGCGCAGGGTCGAGGCGGCCCATCCGCGCCCACTCCGCCCACTGGCGCGCCAAGAGCGCCTCTGAGGCCACGGCGGCGGGGCGGGCGACGGGCGCGTAGGACCAGGGGTCCGCCGCGGGGGGGTAGAGGGCGGCGCGCGGCGCGCCGAGGGCCCCGAGGAGCCACGCCTCGCGCCCCGCGTCGGTGAGCGCCCGCCACGCCTGCGAGAAGGCGAGGCGGTGGGTGAGCCCCCACAGCGCCCCGCGCCCGAGCGCGCGCGCCCCCCCCTCCTCCCCGCGCAGCGGCGTCCAGCCCGCCAGCCAGAGCGGGTGGACGCCCACCACCACCACGCGCGCTCGCAGCGCGGCGTCTCGGAGGGGGCCGCCCATAAAGTACGCGAGCCCCTCAAGGCTCCCCCCGCTCCCCGTGAGGCTGAGGGCGCGCGCCCCCGGGCGGCGCGCTTGGAGAGCGGCGGTGAGCGCGGGCGCGTCCACCCCGTCGCGCAGCGAGGAGAGCCCCACGAGGAGCAGGTCGAGGGGCGCGGCGCCCCCCAGCGCGGCGCGCGCCCCCTCCCAGCGCCGCGTGAGCTCGGCGCGCGTGAGGGTGAGCTTGCCCTGCGCGCCCTCGTAGAGCGCGCTCCCCTCTAGGGCGGCGCGCAGGAAGAGGTTGAGCCCCACGAGCAGCGCGAGGGCGAGGGCGGCGAACAGGGCGACGTCGCGCGCGCGAGCGGCGAGCGTGGAGGGCGCGGCGGCCGTCACCGCTAGAACCCCTGGTAGGCGAACTGCGCGCCGCCCTGCGCGCACATCGCCGCGAGGAGCACGCGGGCGATGATCCAGAGCAGGCGCGCGCTGACCTGCAGCGGGGAGAGCGGCGCCGAGGGGGCCGGGGGCTGAGCGGGGGTGGGGGGCATCGCGCTCCTCGCGAGGGCGGGGCTGTGGGGCGCGCCGAGCGGGCGCGTCAGGAGAAGGCGACGTAGAGCGTCGCGGAGATGAACTCAAAGGTGAGCGCCGCGCTCAGCAGGCGGGCGGCGCGCGAGCGCATATACACGTCGCGCACCCACCTGCGCCCAAAGCGGCGCGTGAGCCACTCTCGATAAAAGACGCAGGCGGCGAGCCCGGCGGCGTGGAGGGCGCCCCACGCTAGATACCGCCACGACACGTCGTGCCACAGCCCGCAGAGCGTGAAGGACACCCCAAAGGCGGCGGCGCTGGCGAGCGCGGGGGCGCGGTTGTGGGTGGCGCGCGCGAGGGTGAGCTGCAGGGGCGTGTAGAGGTGCCGCCGCAGCCACTGCGACAGCGAGATGTGCCACCGCTCCCAGAACTCGGTGAGGTTGCGCGCGCCGAGGGGGGCGGCGAAATTCTCGGGCGTGGCGAGCCCGCACAGGCGCCCCACCCCCACCGCGAGGTCGGAGTAGGCGCTAAAGTCCAAGTAGAGCCACACCGTGAACAGATTCACCTCCACCCAGAGCGCCACGCCGCGCGCCTCAAAGCCCGTGAGCGCCACGCCGGCGAGGGCGTCGGCGAAGATGAACTTCTTCACCATCCCCCGCGCCACCCGCTCCCCCCCGTCGAGCCACCGCGCCCACCGCGCCGCGCTCGTCTCCCGCCCCGCCTCCTCCGCCGTCGCCGCGAGCCCCTCGGCGCGCGCGAACGACTCATACGAGAGCAGCGGACCGGCGGTGAGCATGTGGAAGGGCAGGAGGTAGCCCACGAGGGCGCCGGGGGCGGGGGGGCGCGCGCAGAAGCGCAGCAGCTCGAGGGCGCGGAGCGCCACATACGAGAAGCCGAGGGCGCGCGCGAGCTCTAGGGCGGGCGCGAGCGCCGGGGCGCCCGCCGCGAGCTCGTGGCGCTTGTGGAGCGCGAACAGCGCCACGAGCCCCACCGCCGCCCCCCAGCGCGCGGCGCGCCCCGCCCCCGCCCCCGCCCCCGCCCCCGCCCCCCGGTCCTCAAGCCGCGCCGCGAGCGCGAGCGCCCCCCACAGCAGCCCCACGCCCGCCACGGCGAGCGCGAGTCCCCGCGCCCCGGTGAGCAGCCCCACCGCCCCGAGGTTGAGCGCCGCGAGGGCGCCGGGGCGCGCGCGCGGCGGCGCGAGGTTGAGCAGCGCCCACGCCCCCCCCACGAGCAGCCACAGCCGCGCCCCGCTCGGGTCGAGCCACGAGGGACTCACGAGCGCGCCGAGCGCGGCGCTCGGGGAGAGGCTCATGGGGAGGGGGGCGCGGGGGGCGCGGGGGGCGCGGGGGGCGCGAGGGGCGGCGCGGTGGGGGCGAGGCGCACGCGCGTGGGCGGCGGACTCGCCCCCGCCAGCCACAGCGCGTAGGCGCGCGCGTCGGGCTCCGCCCCCGGGGGCGGCGCGCAGGGCGCCATGCCCAGGGCGGGGAGGAGGTCGGCGACGGGGGCGTTCTTCGGCGTGGGGCGGTAGAGCGCCACGAGGCGGGCGTAGCCGAGGGCGGCGGCGCGGGCGAGCAGGACGCCAAAGGTGAGGTGCTCCACGGTGCGCGCCATCACGCGGCAGCTCATGAGCCACGTGTCCACCACCAGCGCCTCGCCGTCGTCGGGGTGCGGCGCGGCGAGCAGCACCCCCACGAGCCCGTGGTCCCCAAAGGCGTCGCGCACGCTCACCGCCAGCGACACCGCCCGCGGGCGCGCGCACAGCTCCTCCACCGCCGCCCGCCCGTGGCGGCGCGTGGTGAGGTTGAACTGGTTGGTCTTGCCGAGGAGCTGCGTCACGCGCTCAAGACTCTCCGCCTCCACCGCGCGCACCTCCGCCACCATCTGGAGACTCTCGAGGTAAGAGTCCACGTCGGCGAAGCGCGCCTGAGACTCCTCGCGGGCGCGCGCCGCCTGGTACTGCGCGCCGCGCGCGAGGTCCTCGCGCGTGAGCGCCGCCGCCTCAAACCAGCGCCCCGCCTCGAGCGCCGCCACGTAGCCGGCGGGGTCCGCGGGCAGCTCCACCACCTCCACCTCCGGCGCGAGGGCGCGCACCGCCGCCCGCTCCGCCGGGTTGTCGTCCACGAACACCAGCGCGTCGAGGCCCACGTTGAGCGCGCGCGCCACGCGGCGGAGCGCCTCGGGCTTGGGGTCCCACGAGGCCTCAAAGGAGGCGAAATCCGAGAGCGCGAGCGCCATCTCCGGGCGCGCCTCAAAGGGCGCGCGGGCGTCCTCGGGGCTGTTCTTGGAGCACGCCGCGAGCAGCACCCCGCGCGCGGCGAGCGCCTTGCAGTGGCGCTGCAGCGCCAAGAACGCCTCCCCGTCCGCCCCCCCGCCCACGCGCACGCCGGCGGCGCCGTCCTCGCCCACCACGCCGCCCCAGAGGGTGTTGTCGAGGTCGAGCACGAGGCACTTCTTGGGGCCCCACAGCAGCGCGCGCGCCGCCGCCCAGGTGGCGCGGGCGAGGGCGAGGGCGCCCTCCTCGCTAAAGGGCTGCTTGGTCCAGTGGTAGCGGCGCGCGTCATAGAAGGCGCGCCGCCCTAGCTCCCCCGCCACCCCGCCGAGGTCGAGGAGCTGAGCGCCGGCGGGGAGGTGGGCGCGGAGGAGGTCATTGACGAGGGCGAGGGCGTGCAGGGCGCCGCCCGGGGCGCGCGCGAGGGCGTCGCCGGCGGCGCCGGCGCTCGGCGCGTCGCAGGTGAGCTGCACCACGCGCCCCACCCCGCGCGCGGCGAGGTGCCCCCACACCGCGCGCCACAGGCCCGCCTCCTCCTCGGCGAGGGCGCGCGCGCGCTCCGGGGCGGCGGGGGCGGCGAGCGCCTCCACGAGGCGCGCGGGCCACGGCGCGAGCAGCGCCACGTCGGCGGGGGCGGCGGCGAGGGAGGACTGCAGCGGCGCGTCGTAGCCCCCCTCGTCGGTGACGAGCCACGCGCCGCGCACGAACGCCTCGGCGGAGAGCGCGAGGGCGAGCCAGCGGGTGGTCACCTGCCCGATCAGGAGCGCGCGGAGGG
>VGTA01000416.1 GCA_016874875.1 Deltaproteobacteria bacterium
CCCGCCCCCAGCGCCGCCAGCTCCTCCGCCACCGAGAAGCGCAGCGAGAGCGTGAGCGGCAGCCCCCCCCCTAGCGGCGTGGGGCTCGCCGAGAGGGCGCAGCGGTCCACGCGCAGGCAGAGCGCCGGCAGCGAGCGCCACGCGCGCGGCACCCCGCCCGGCGCGCCGGGGGGGCGCGTGGGCCGCGCCGCGATCCGCGCCGCCCACGGCGCCGCGCTCCCGTCGAGGATGGGGAGCTCGAGGGGGTCGAGGGGGTCGAGGGGGTCGAGGGGGTCGAGGGCGCGCACCTCCACGAGCGCGTCGTCCACCCCCGCGCACCACAGCGCCGCCAAGAGGTGCTCCACCGTCCGGGCGCGCGCCCCGCTCGGCAGCTCGAGGGTGGTGGCGAAACGCGCGTCCACCACCCGCCCCTCGCGCACGGGCTCGCCGTTGAGCAGCACGCCGCGCGGCGCGTCGAGCGGCGCGAGGCGCACCTCCACGCGCGCGCCGGAGTGCGCGCCCACCCCCACCAGCCGCGCCGCGCGGCGCAGGGTGTGGCGCAGGGGGCTCGTGAGCGGCGAGGAGTCGCGCGAGGGGCCGCCTGAGGGATTTACATTCTCTTCCAAAATCAACATATACCGCCGAGCGGCGCGCGGCGCCACGCGCGGCGCACCACGCGCCCCGCGCCCCGCGCCCTCACCTAGGAGACACCATGGCAGAGCTGATCGTGAGCCTCAAGGGGCGCGAGCTGCAGCGCTACCCCGTGGCGCAGCACGTGATCCACGTGGGGCGCGCGCCGACCAACGACCTCGTCTTGGCCAACGAGAGCGTCTCGCGCGAGCACGCCACCGTGAGCTTCACCGCGCGCGGCTTCGCCCTGCAGCCGCTCTCCGACACCAACCCCGTCTGGCTCAACGGCGCCCCCTGCCCGCGCGCCGCCCCCCTCAGCGACGGCGACGCCGTGCAGCTCGGCAAGTACGTGCTCACCCTCTCCCTGCAGGGCGGCCCCCCCCTCAGCGCCCTGCTCGCCGACGACTTTGAGACCAGCGCCGAGACGGAGATGCTCGCCCCCGAGGACCTCAGGCGCTACTCAGAGGCCCTGCGCCTCGACGCCGCCCGCCCCCTCGCGCAGCGCCGCCTCGACGACCTCCGCGCCGCCGAGCGCCGCGCGCGCCTGCTCGCCGTCGCCCTCGCCCTCAGCGCCGCGCTCAACGTGACCCTGGCGCTGTGGCTCCGCAGCGCCGGGCTCCTCTAGCCCCCCCCCTCCGAGAGGCCCAAACGCAGATCATGGACTTGAGTCACATCACCCCAACCAACCCACTCAACCAAATCAACTGGCTGACGCTCAGCGTCGAGGTGCTCGCCGGCGCCCTGCTCGAGGGGCTGCTGCTGCTGCTCGTGGCCTCGTGGCTCGTGTGGCGCGCGCGCGCCGCGCTCCGCGAGGGGCGCTTCGACGACATGGTCATCTTCTCCTTCAACCTCCTCAAGCGCGACGCCGACGGCGAGCTGGTGCTGCACTTCCGCACCCCGCTGTCGGGGAGTCTCGACGACATCTTCGTGAGCGCCCCGCTCGTCAAGGAGATCAAGGCGGCGGCGCGCGCCGCCACCGACGACGCGCCGCTCATCCGCCTGCGCGACCCCAAGCTCCACGCCGCCCTGCGGCGGCAGCTCGTCAACTACAGCAACCGCCTCAACACCGCGGGGCAGCTGGCCGCCCTCACGGGGCAGCCCTACCGCGAGGTGGAGTACAGCCTCGCCCTCGTCTACGAGCCGGGCGCCAAGACCAAGACCTTCCGCGTGGTGCCCGTGAGCGCGGCGCTGCTGGCGGAGCTCAAGGGGGCGCAGGGGCGCCTGCGATTCGTGCACCCCTACCACGCCGACCGCCTCAAGGTGCTCAGCGCCATCGAGCAGGAGCTCGTGCGCGACGCAGCGCGCGACCCCGACGCCCGCACCCTCGCGAGCTTCATGGTCTCCGCGCCCGTGAGCGGCGGCGGGGGGGGGGCGTGAGGCGACGGGAGGCGGTGGACCTCGAGGCGGCCTTCGCGCGCTACCGCGACCTGCTCGGCGAGGGGGAGTGGCGGGCGATGTGCGAGGCCTTCGCGCGCCCCCTCCCGCCCACCCTCTGGGTCCACCCGCGGCGCGCCGCCGCCGAGGAGGTGCGCGCCGCCCTGAGCGCCGACGGCCACGCCCCCCGCCCGCTGCCGTGGCTCGCCGGCGCCGCCGCCCTCAGCGCCCCCGCGCGCCTTGGGCGGCGCCTCGAGTTCCGCGCGGGCCTCCTGCACACCCAAGAGGCGGCGTCCATGCTGCCGCCCGTCGCCCTCGACCCCCGCCCGGGCGAGGTGGTCTTGGACCTGTGCGCCGCCCCGGGGGGCAAGACGGCGCAGATGTCGCTGATGATGGGCGGGCGGGGCACCCTCGTGGCCAACGACCTGTCGTTCGCGCGGCTGAGCGCCCTGCGCGCCACGCAGGAGCGCCTCGGGCTGACCAACATGGTGCTCTGCGCGCAGGAGGGGGAGCGGCTGCTGCGCGACCACCCGCCCTGCTTCGACAAGGTCCTCGTGGACGCGCCGTGCTCCTGCGAGGGCACGGCGCGCAAGCGGGGCGGCTGGCGCTTTGAGGAGGAGCGCGGCGACGCGCGCGCCGCCCTGCGCGCCACCCAAGAGCGCCTCCTCCTCAACGCCCTGCGCCTCACGCGCGAGGGCGGGCGCGTGGTCTACAGCACCTGCACCCTCGACCCCCGCGAGAACGAGGGCAGCCTCAGCGGCGCCCTCGCGCGCTTTGAGGGGGCGGTGGAGGTGGAGCCGCTGTCGCTGCCGGGGCTGCGCGTGGAGCCCGGCCTGCCGAGCTTTGGGGGGGAGCGCTTCTCAGAGGCGGCGGCGGGCGCGGCGCGCGTCTACCCCCACCACAACGACACGGGCGGCTTCTTCTTGGTGAGTCTGCGCGTGCGGCGCGCGGCGCGCGCGGCGGCAGCGGACCCCTACGCGGGCTGGCGGCGCGCGGGCGACCTGCCGCCGGCGCGCGACGACGAGCTGATCGGCTGGGCCGCCGCCCACCTCGGCCTGCCGCGCGAGGCCTTTGAGGGGCTGCGGCTCACGCAGGGGTGCAAGCGCGCCGCGTCGGTGGTGTGCGCGGAGGTCCTCGTGCCCCCCACGCGCGTGGAGGTGGCGGGCCTCCCCGCCTTCCACACGCGCGGGCGCCTGCCCCACCTCACCACGGGGGCGAGCGTGGAGTGGGGGCGGCGCGCGGGGCGGCAGGGGGTGTGCCTGACGACCCCGGCGGAGGTGGACCGCTACTACCGCGGCGAGGCGCAGCCCCTCAGCGCCGAGGCGCGCGACGCGGCGGGCCCCCTGCGGCGCGGGGACGTGGTGGTGTCCTTCAAGAGCCCCCGCTACGCCACGCCGGTCCCCCTCGGCAGCGGCTTCTGCGCCGAGGAGGGGGCGGGCCTCACCCTCGTCAGCCTCTACCCCCGCGCCCGCGCCCTCGCCCCCCACGCCTCAGCCTTTGAGGGGCCCGCGGCGGAGGAGGAGGGGACAGCGGAGGAGGGGGCGGCGGAGTAGGCGGGCGGCGGAGTAGGCGGGCGGCGGGCGGCGGGCGGCGGGCGGCGCGCTCAGGCGCCCTCCTCGAGGAGGCGCTCGTGACTGTACCTGTCGAGCCCCTCTTGAGCGCCCACCCGCCTAGCGCCTGCCGCCCCCGCCAGCCCGCCTGCCGCGCCCCTGTCAGCCCGCGCGCCCCTCTAGGCGGCGGCGGCGCTTGGCGTAGAGCTGGATGGCGGCGACCATGCTCACCACGAGCCCAAACATGAGCCACGCGCTCGCCTCCGTGGGGAAGGCCTGCTTAAAGACCACCAGCATCACCACCGCCACGAGCAAGAGCGTGGGGAGCTCATTCCAGGCCCGGAGGCGCTGCGGACTCCACGCGCAGGCGCCGCGCTGCGCGGCGCGCACCAGGCGGGCGCACACCGCGTGATAGGCCACGAGGCACGCCACGCAGGCCAGCTTCGCCTGCATCCACCCCTGCCGCAGGTACTCCGGGAGCACGTAGAGCAGCCCCGCGGCGGTGACGAGGGTGACGAGCATGCCGGGGGTGGTGATGATGTGGAGCAGGCGCGACTCCATGATCGAGTACTGGGCCTCTAGGACCGCGCGCTCGGCCGCGGGGCGCGCGCTCGCCTCGCGGTGGTAGACGAGGAGGCGGACGAGGTAGAAGAGGCCGGCGAACCAGACCACCACGCCCACGATGTGGAAGGTCTTGAGCCAGTAGTAGGCCATCAGCCGCCCTCGGGGGGAGCGAAGAGCGGGGGGGG
>VGTA01000417.1 GCA_016874875.1 Deltaproteobacteria bacterium
CGTCAGCCCGCTCATCTCCGCCGCCAGCTCCGCCACCGGATTCCCCACCACCTTCTCCACCCCGCCCTCCACCTTCACCTTGAGCGCACCTCCCTCCACGCTGAGGTCAGGGTCCACGCCCACCCGCGCGTAGAGGCAGAGCTTGATGTCGGCGGCGTCGGCGAGGAAGTGCACCTTGAGGGGGCGGTCGGCGCCCTGAGCGCCCTTACCGGACCCCCCCCACGTCAACCGCGCGATCGCCGGCCCCCGCGGGCTCGGCGCCCCCTTCGCGCTAAAGCGGCTCGGCAGGTCGCCGCGCTCCATCGCCCAGTTCGCCGCCGCCGCCACCCAGCCCCCCGACACGCTCAGGCGCGCGTTGGTGCCGCTGGGCATGGGCGTGGGCGCCGGCAGGCCGCGCGCCTTGAGCGTGGAGTAGAGGTCGAGGCGCCACAGCGCCGGCGTGAGCGCCACGTCCACGCGGGCGATGGGCACCTTGGGCAGCCCCCACTCCAGCCGCACCAGCGTCCCGAGCGGCGTGAGGATGTGCTCGCGGAGGGCGCCGTAGCCCTCGTCACCCACCTGCTTGAGCAGCTCCTTGGCGGCGCGCTTGATCTCCGACGCGGGCACGAGGGCGCGCATAGGCCCCGGCAGCCAGCCCGCGATGGCGGCCTTGAGCGCGCGCGTGGACCCCTCCCCGAGCTTGAGGTCCGCCTTCTTGAACTGGTCCGCCCGCACCGTGAGGCGCATCGTGTGCTTCTTGGCGTCGAGCTCGAGGGGGGAGGGCCCCACCAGCGACAGGGTGAGCAGCTCCTGCCGCTCGGCGTAGAGCCCCACCGTGAGCTTGAGCTGCGCCGCGTCTCGGGCGCTCACCTCGAGGTCGAGGCGCTTGAGGCGGAAGCTCAGGTCGGGCATCGGCAGCCCCTTGAGGGGCGAGCGCGGACTCCACGGCGCCGCCTTGCTCCGCTCGCGCGCGCCGCTCAGCTGCTCGTCGAGCTCGCCGCGCGGCACCTCGAGGCGCCAGTGCGGCCCCCCGCCCCCGCGCTCGGCGGTCCCCTTCTCCCAGGCGCGCAGGGCGGACTTGCAGCCCCCGCCGCAGGCGATGAGGGAGGGGGTGAGGGCGAAGATCAGAAATAGGGGAAATAGGTGCCAGGCACCTGTTATACCTGTTATACCTGTTATGTGTCTGTTAATCATGAAAAATCCTGCTTCTAAGCTCACGAGATTCACACAGGCGCGAGCCTCACCCCTTCGCCGCCCGTGTCGCTGAGGAGACAAATTCTCAGAGATGATTACAAGAGCTCTTCGCGCCCCACCCCGCGCACTCGCCCCTTCTTGCGCGCGAGTAGGTTTTTCTTGCTCAATAACCCCCCCCACGCCCTCAAACAACAGGAGTCCCAGTGCGCGCGCTCATCCCCCCCCTCAGCCTGCCCCTCGCCCTCGCCCTCAGCGCGCCGCTGTCACACCGCGCCTCCGCGCACGCCACCCCCCTGCCCCCCATCAGCGACGCGCAGCGGCAGGGCGAGGTCACCGTCCGGGTCGGCGAGGCGCCCGGCGGGGGCGCGGAGCAGATGACCGCCGAGGGACTCGTCAAGGCGCCCCTCGACGCCGTCTGGGGCGTCATCCTCGACTGCGGCGACTACAAGAACACCATGCCCTCCATCAAGGAGAGCGCCGTCCTCTCCCGCGCCCCGAGCGGCGACAAGATGCGCTGCGAGGTCGTGGCGGACCTGCCCTGGCCCCTCGGCGACCTGCGCTCCGTGGTGGACGTCACCCTCTCCGAGCCCGCCCCCGGCGAGCGCCTGCGGGCGTGGACGCTCGTGGAGGGCGACTACGCGCGCAACGAGGGCGAGTGGCGGCTGTGGGCGGTGGACGAGGGCAAGCACACCTTCCTGCGCTACGTGATCCGCGTGGAGCCCCACACCAAGATCCCCGACTTTATCCGCAAGAAGGCGCAGAAGAGCAAGCTGCCCGAGCTCTTTGACGCCCTCCGCGCCAAGCTCAAGGTGGGGCGCTGAGGGGCGCGTACAGCGCCTCCACCTCACGCTCATAGCGCGCCGCCACCACGGCGCGGCGGAGCTTGAGCGTGGGCGTGAGCTCCCCGCCCTCCACGCTCAGCGGGCGCGGCAGCACGCACACCCGCTTGAGCTGCTCCACGGGGGCGAGCGCGGCGTTCACGCGCCCCACCGCGCCCATCACCTCCTCGTACACCTCGGCGGAGGCGGCGAGCGCCGCGGCGTCCCCGGGGAGGCCGCGGGCGGCGGCGAGGGCGGCGAGCGGCTCAGGACTCAGCGTCACCAGCGCCGTCAGGTACGGGCGGCGGTCGCCGATCACCACCACGTCCGCCAGCAGCGGCGCCGCCGCCAGCAGCGCCTCCTCGATGTTGCGCGGCGCGATGTTCTTGCCCCCCGCCGTGATGATGAGCTCCTTCTTGCGCCCCGTGATCCGCAAGAACCCCTCGTCGTCAAAGGCGCCGAGGTCCCCGGAGCGCAAGAACCCCTCCTCGTCAAAGCTCGCGGCGGTGGCGGCGGGGTCCTTGAGGTAGCCGAGGAACACGTTGGGCCCGCGCACGAGCACCTCGCCGTCCTCCGCCAGCCGCACCTCCACCCCCGGCACCGGGCGCCCCACCGTCCCGTAGCGGACCGCGCCGGGGGCGTTGAAGGTGGTGGGGCCGCTCCCCTCCGACTGCCCATACACCTCCAAGATCCGCAGGTCGAGACTCGAGAAGAACTCCAAGACCTCAGCCCGAATCGGCGCCGAGCCGCTCACGCACACCCGGGCGCGGTCGAGCCCGAGGGCGGCCTTCACCTTGCCGAAGAGCTCCTTGGCGAGGGCGTAGCGCAGGCGCACCGAGAGGGGAGGGCGGCGCCCGTGGTTGTGGTGGTCGTTGGCGATCCTCGTCACGCGCCGCAGCTCGGGCACCAGCCGCCCCTTGAGCCCCGTGAGCGCCCCGAGCCGCGCGCTGAGCCCCTCGTGCATCTTCTCCCAGACCCGCGGCACCCCAAAGAACATGTGCGGGCGCGACACCTTGAGGTCGTCGAGGAGGTGGCTCATAGAGCGGGCGAAATACACCGTGGAGCCGGCGGCGGCGGGCCCGTGGATCGTGAACATCTGCTCGGCGATGTGCGAGAGCGGCAGATACGAGAGCGTGCGGTCGCCCCGCCCAAAGCCCACGAGCCGAATCGCCGCCTGCGCCGTCCAGCTCAGGTTGTTGTGGCTGAGGCAGGCGGCCTTGGGCGGGCCCGTGGTCCCGGAGGTGTAGATGTAGGTGGCGGGGTCGCTCCCCTTGAGGGCAGCGAGGCGCGCGGCGAGGGCGTCATCGAGGAGCGCGCGCCCCCTCGCCCCCTCGCCGAGCGCGCTCAGCGCCGCCCAGGAGAGCAGGCGCGGCGCGCCGCCCTCCCCTGCGCCCTCCCCTGCGCCCTCCCCTGCGCCCTCCCCTGCGCCCTCGAGCCACAGCCCCACCACCACCTCAAGCGACGCCAGCCCCGCCAGCGCCGGGCGGAGGCGCGCCCAGCGCTCCGCCGTGTCGAGCACCAGCACGCGCGCCTCGGCGTGCTCGATCACGTAGCGCGCCTCCCCGGGGGCGCTCGTGGCGTAGACGCCCGCCGGCGCCGCCCCCACGCACATGGCGGCGTGGGCGGCGATGAGCCACTCGGGGCGGTTGTCGGAGAGCACGCAGACGCGCTCCCCGGGCGCCACGCCGAGGGCGAGCAGCCCCCGCGCCGCCGCGCGCACCTGCGCGCCGAGGGCGCCCCAGGAGACGGGCGCCCAGGCGCCGGTGGGGTCACAAAACACATAGGCGACGTCGCGCGGGTGCTCCGCCGCGCGGTCGAGCGCCTGCTGGGGCACGGGGCGCAGGTCGAGGTGGGGGGGGGTCGGCGTCATAGATCACGTGCTCTGAGGCGAAGGGGCAAGGGGGCGCCCGCGCGCCGACTCGCGTCAGTCGGCGCGGGTCAGCCAGCAGGTGTGGAAGTGGCGCAGCGCCACGCGCAGGATGCGCGCGCGACTCACGTTCTTGAGGCCCGCGCGGCGGCTCTGCTCAAAGAGCTCCTCGAGCAGCTTGGCGTCGGCGGGGTCGAGCCCCACGTTGACGCGGCGCGACTTGGCCTCCTCGGCGGCGCGGCGGGCGGTGGGATTCTCTAGCGACTCAGCGAAGAACGAGTCCACCAGCGCCTGCTCGCGCTCCTCCGCCTCCGCCCGCTCGGGGCGCGCCGGCGCGCCCTCCTCGTCGCCCCAGAAGGCGCTCAGGAGGTCGAGCTGCGGGCTCTCGTCTCGGGGTGCGTCGGCGGCGCGGGGGGCGGG
>VGTA01000418.1 GCA_016874875.1 Deltaproteobacteria bacterium
GGCCCCGCCGGCCCCGCCGGCCCCGCCGGCGCGCAGGGCGACCCTGGCCCGCAGGGCGTCAAGGGCGACGCGGGCGCCGTGGGCGACATCGGCCCCGCCGGCCCCGCCGGCGCGCAGGGCGCCCCTGGCCCTCAGGGCGAGAAGGGCGAGAAAGGCGACGCGGGCGCCGTGGGCGACATCGGCCCCGCTGGCCCCGCCGGCGCGCAGGGCGCCCCTGGCCCTCAGGGCCCTCAAGGCCCTCAGGGCGTGAAGGGCGACACGGGCGACACGGGCCCCGCCGGCGCGCAGGGCGCCGCGGGCCCCCAAGGGCTCAAGGGCGATGTGGGCGACGTTGGCCCCGCCGGCGCGCAGGGGCCCATGGGGCCTGTGGGCCTCCAGGGCCCCGTGGGCCCCGTGGGCCCCGTGGGCCCCGCGGGCCTTCAGGGCGACGCGGGCCCCGCTGGCCCCGCCGGCCCCGCCGGCGCCGTGGGGGCGCAGGGGCCCGCGGGCGCTCAAGGAGCGCAGGGCCCCCGAGGACTCGCGGCGCTCATGCGCGTGAGCGTTGAGCAGGCGGGCGCCAACTGCGCCACGGGGGGGCAGCGCGTGCGGGTGGGCGTGGACACCAACTCCGACAACACGCTCGATGACATCGAGGTGCTCTCCACCCACTACGTGTGCACCGGCGCGCAGGGCCCGCAAGGCGCGCAGGGCGCCCCCGGGGCGCAGGGGGCGCAGGGCCCCGTCGGCCCCATCGGGCCCGTGGGCGCGCAGGGCCCCGCCGGCGCGCAGGGCCCCGCCGGCGCGCAGGGCGCGGCGGGCCCCGCCGGTGCGCAGGGCCCCGCCGGCGCGCAGGGCCCCGCCGGCCCCACCCCCAACCAGGCCTGCGGCGCGCAGCAGCGCCTCAACTGGAACGGCAACGCCTGGGTCTGCGAGGCCAACCCCGTCCTCCCCGCGCAGGCGTGCCCCGCCGGGCAGGTGGCGTCGTGGAACGGCAGCGCGTTTGTGTGCCAGGCGGGCGGCGGCGGCGGGGTGAATCCCGGCGTGGTCTGCCAGGGGCGCTGGGAGGCGCTGCAGTGGACGGGGGCGGAGTGGCGCTGCATCGACCTCCGCAACACGGGCCTGAGCAGCGGCAAGGCCAACGCCGGCGAGATCGTGGACGCCTGGGGTGACACGTGGGACAGCATCCAGCGCTCCCCGCTCAACTGGTTTGAGGCCAGCCAGCGCTGCGTGAGCCTCGGCGGGCGCCTGCCCACCGCCACGGAGCTGTGGCGCAACAACGCCATCAACGGCTACTCCGCCATCGTGCAGCCCACCTCCTCAGACTACCTGTGGACGCTCATCCCCTCGCACGGCACCCAGCAGCGCGTCATCATCCGCCTCGCCAACGGCAGCGGCGCCACCGACGCCACGAGTCTGGTGAGCGAGGACAGCGTCACCAACACCCGCCCCTACCGCTGCGTCTGGCCCCGCAGCGCCATCACCGCCTTCAACGAGGCCTCCTGCAACCGCCGCCCCGAGGAGGGCTGCCAGGTCTTTGACCGCTGGTGGCACGTGGACAGCGTCTCGCGCCCGCCCCTCACCTACACGGCGGCCGCCAACGAGTGCAACTTCTACTACAGCTCGCTCCTCGACCACGAGGAGGCGCAGTCGCTCATCAAGCAGAATCGCTGGCTGGCGGGCGCGGAGGGCAACAACTTCTTCCACTGGATGGAGAACCCCAACCAGTACTACAGCGGCAACCCCTACGTGATGGTGTACCGCTGGGCGCAGAACGTGCAGGACCCGCGCTGGACCAACGACGGCTCACGCACCACCACCGTCCACTCCACGAGTCGCTACCACTTCCGCTGCGTCGCGCGCCGCCCCCTCGCCCGCCGCGCCGCCGCCCCCGCCAACCCCTCCTGCCAGGGCGGCTGCTTCACCCTCGACAAGCGCCGCGCGTGGCTGGTGGCCGACAACCAAGACCGCCCCGCCCTGCAGTACGCCGCCGCGGTGGCGCAGTGCCGCCAGGTGGGCGGGCGCATGCCGGTGGCGGCGGAGTTCAGCGACCTCGTGCGCGCCGGCTGGGGGAACGCCTCCACCTCGCAGCTCTGGCTGAGCAACCCCACGCAGCTCCACAGCGGCCACCAGTACATCACCACCGCCTCCTTTGACGCCACGGTGGGGAGCGCCTGGACGTGGTCGAGCTACCAGAGCTGGTCCGACCCCACCTCCGTGCGCCCCTACCGCTGCGTGTGGGCGGAGCGCCTCGCCGACGAGGTGCCGGCGTGCGCCGCCACGCAGCACCTGAGCTGGTCGGAGGGCGGCGGCTGGTCCTGCGTCAACAGCGTCGACGGCAACAGCCTAGGCGGGCGCTACCTCTTTGACTACACCGACCCCTGGCGCAACGTGTGGGACGGCGCCGACCGCCCCGTGCAGGCCTCGTACTCCGACGCCAACGACCTCTGCCGCTCCCTCGGCGGCCGCCTGCCGACCGCCACCGAGCTCTACCGCCTCCGCAGCGGCCAGAGCGCCTCGCTCACCACCATCAGCACCAACTACCTGTGGACGCTGATTCGCGACCACACGGCGGGCAACCGCGTGCTCTACCGCCTCTCCGACGGCAGCAAGACGCAGAGCCCTGAGACCTCGCCCAACTACTTCCGCTGCGTGTGGCCGAGCACCTTCGGGGACGCGCAGGGCGCCTTCCTCTCGGGGCGCGCCTGCAACGGCCCCGCCCCGGGCCCGTGCTTCCGGTCTGAGCACCTGACCATAGACCAGCTCGACCGCGCCCCCCTGCCGCAGACCTCGGCGGAGGAGGAGTGCCGCTTCTATGGTGGGCGCATCGCCAACGAGCAGGAGCTCACGGAGCTGATTCAGAGCGGCGCCCCCAACGGCACCAACAACTGGCTGTGGATCAACAACCCCTTCACGTACCAGACGGGCAGCTTTGGCTACCCCCTCGGGCGCTGGTCAGGGAACGGCGACCCGACGTGGCGCTACTACAACGGCACCAACACCGGCAGCTACGCCGACCCGAGCAGCAACTTCTCCTTCCGCTGCGTGATGAGCATTAAGCTCTAAGCTCTCAGGTCAGCGCGCAGGTCAGGCCTCCCTCACCCCCCTTTACAGCCGCGCGGCGCCCCGCCTAGAGTGGTCCATCCACCACTCGAGCCAAGGAGCCACAGATGAGCGGAGAGAACCTGGGGGGCGGATTCGCGGGCCTGCGCGTGAACGGGGGGCGGCTGTGGGAGTCGCTGATGACCCTCGCTGAGATCGGCGGCACCCCCAAGGGGGGCGTGGCGCGCCTCGCCCTCACCGACCTCGACCGCCAGGGGCGCGACCTCGTCGCGTCGTGGGCGCGCGCGGCGGGCATGAGCGTCACCGTCGACAAGATCGGCAACGTGTTTATGCGCCGCGAGGGGCGCGACCCCGCCCTCCCCCCCGTCATGTGCGGCTCGCACATCGACACGCAGCCCACCGGCGGCAAGTTCGACGGCAACTACGGCGTGCTGGCGGGCATCGAGGTGGTCCGCACCCTCAACGACCTCGGCGTGCAGACGGAGGCGCCCATCGAGGTGGCGTTCTGGACCAACGAGGAGGGCTCGCGCTTCGTGCCCGTGATGATGGGGTCGGGGGTGTTCGCCAAGGCGTTCACCCTCGAGCACGCCCTGAGCGCGCGCGACGCGGCGGGGCTGAGCGTGCGCGACGAGCTCGCGCGCATCGGCTACGCCGGCGAGCAGGAGCCCGGCGACCACCCCCTAGGCGCCTACTTTGAGGTCCACATCGAGCAGGGCCCCGTCCTCGAGGACGCCGACGTGACCATCGGCGTGGTGACCGGCGGGCTCGGGCAGCGCTGGTACGACTGCACCGTCCACGGCCTAGAGGCGCACGCCGGCCCCACGCCCATGGCGCTCCGCAAGGACGCGCTGCAGGTGGCCACGCGCGTGATGCAGGAGGTGGTGGAGATCGCCCGCCGCTCTCCCCCGCACGGGCGCGGCACTGTGGGGTTTGTGCAGGTGCACCCCAACAGCCGCAACGTGATCCCCGGGCGCGTGAAGTTCTCCGTCGACCTCCGCAACGTGGACGACGAGCGCCTCGACGCGATGGACGCCGCCATCCGCGGCTGTGTGGCGGCGACGGCGGCGCAGAGCGGCCTGCGGGTCGAGCTCGAGCAGGTGAGCTACTACCCCCCCTGCCGTTTTGAGGACGGCTGCGTCCACGCCGTCCGCGCCGCCGCCTCCGCGCTCGGCTACTCGCACATGGACGTGGTGTCGGGCGCCGGCCACG
>VGTA01000419.1 GCA_016874875.1 Deltaproteobacteria bacterium
CCCGACGCGCCCGCCGCCGCCGCGCCCGACGCCGACGCGCCCGACGCCGACGCGCCCAACGCGCCCGACGCCGACGCGCCCGACGCGCCCGACGCCGACGCGCCCGACGCCGACGCGCCCGACGCCGACGCGCCCCCCGACGTCTTCCTCCCCCCCCCGCCCGCCCTCCCTCCCTGCGACCCGCCCCTCGCCGCCCACCTCGCGCGCCCGCGCCTGGCGCCGCTCGGCCTCAGCCGCGTGGAGGCGAGCGGGGGCGGGGGGCGCTACCGCCTCGCGCTCGTGGAGGACGCCTCCGGGGGGGCGCAGGTGAGCGACCGCCCCCTCAGCTACCTCGCCGGGCGCCGGGGCGGGGTGCGCGACCTGCTGCGCCTCACCGACGACACCTGCGCGGGGGCGGCGGAGGTGAGCGCGGAGGTCCTGCCGCCGCTCGCCCTCTCCCCCGCCGCCGCGCGCCTGCCCCCGGGCGCCTGCCTCACCCTCACCGCCGCCGGCGGCTCGGGGGCGTACGCCTTCTCGGTGGCCTCCGCCAGCCCCCTCGGCGCCGTGGACGCCGCGGGGCGCTACGCGCCGTCGTCGCGCGGGGCGGAGGGCGTGGAGGTGGTCCGCGTCACCGACACCCTCACGGGGGAGCGCGCCGACGCGCGCCTCACCTTCACCCCCGAGGCCACCCTCGACCTCGGCGGCGAGCGCCTCTTCTTGCCGCGCGGCTCGTCCCTGCGCGCGGCGCTCTCGCTCGGCGGGGGGAGCCCCGAGCTCGTGTCGAGCGACTCGAGCGTGGTGCGGGTGGAGGGGTCGGCGCTGCGCGCCGTGGGGGCGGGCGAGGCGCTCGTCCGCGCCCGCGACCCCGCCGTGGGCTGCCTCGGCCCCGGCGGCGACGCGCCGGCGGAGGTGAGCGCGCGGGTGCGGGTGGTGGAGCCCCTCCCCACCGACCTCGCCGCCGCCTTTGTGGGCTGGCAGCACCGCCACCGCGCCCTCGCGGTGGGCGACGTGGACGGCGACGGGCGGGCGGACGTGGCGCTCACGGACGCCGGCGCTCACTGGGGCGGGCGCTACTCGGGCGGGGGCGCGCTCTTCGTCACGGGCGGCGGGGCGGGCGGCGAGCCGCTCACCCTCTCGCGCGCTTGGACGGGGCGCGAGGCGCATGGGAGCTGGGGGGACGCGCTGGCGCTCCTCGACGTCAACGGCGACGGGCGCGACGACCTCGCGGTGGGCGCGCCCGGGGAGCGGCTCTCGGGGGTGGGGCGCGGCGTCGTCTACCTCTACCTCGGCGAGGACGGCGGGTTCGCCGCCGAGCCCCACCGCGTGCTGTCGGGGCTGACCGGCGACTTCAACGCCTTCGGCAGCGCCCTGGCGGCCTGCGACTTTAACGGCGACGGGCGCGAGGACCTCGCGGTGGGCGCCCCCGACGGCATCAGCGCCGAGCCCTACCTGGTGGGGCGCGGCTACGTGTCGGTGTACCTCGGCGAGGAGGGGGGCCTCTCCCCCGTGGCGCGCCAGATGCTGTGGGGGCTCGTGCCTGAGGGGGCGGGCTGGAAGCCGCTGAGCTTTATGCACCTCGGCGGGCAGCTCACCGCCGGCGACTTTGACGGCGACGGGCGCTGCGACCTCGCCGCGCAGAGTCGCCACGAGCCGCATGCGCGCGACGTGGCGAGCCAGCCCTACAGCGGCGACTACATGGGCGGCGTGGTGTGGCTGTACGCGGGGAGCGCGCGCGGGCTGCAGGGCACGCCGAGCCTGCACTTCACGCGCCTGCGCGCCGAGCCGGGCTACGCCGACCACAACGCCTTTGGGATGCACATGGCGCTGCGCGACCTCAACGGGGATGGGCGGGCGGAGCTGATCACGCCGAGCGCGGTCTTCTTGGGCGAGGCGCTCCCCGCCGCCCCGCGCGCCACCCCCCTCACCCCGTCGACGGCGGCCTGGCGCAGCGAGCTCTACTCCTCCCTCCCCTTTGACATCGCCGACCTCGACGGCGACGGGCGGCTCGACCTGCTGGTGGGCGACCGCGGCCTCAAGGTGCTGCGCGGGCGCGCGCCGGGGGGCGCCGCTGAGGGGGCCTGGGCGCCCTTTGAGGACGCCTACGCCGCGCCCTACTCGTTCCGCGCCGCCGAACTCTCCCCCCCCGCCCACGGCGCCCTGCCGCAGCGCCTGCCGGCCGTGGGGGGCGGGGGGCTCGGGGCGGCGGTGGCGCACCTCGGGGCGCGGCGCGTCCTGCTCTCGGATTCGGCGGGGCCGGCCTACCAGCTCGGGGCGCACTGGCTCTGGGACGGCGGGGAGTCGGGGGGGGGGGCGGCGGCGGCGGCGGAGTCGTTCGCGCGGGTGCCGCTGCCGCTGCGGACGTCCGACACGCGGGTGGGGGCGAGCGTGGCGGTGGCGGACCTCACCGGCGACGGGGCGGCGGAGCTGGTGGTGGGGGCGCCGGGCGCCTGGGCGGGGCCGGGGGGATTTCGCTACTCGGCGGCCGACGCCGCCGACGGCTTCCTCGGCGGGCTCGCCGCGCTCTACTTCCTAGAGCCCCCTGCGGACGGCGGCCCCCTCGCCCCCGGCGACGCGCCCCTCCCCGACGCCGCCCTCGACCCCTTCGGCGGCTACTGGGTGCGGTTTGGGCAGGGGGCGCGCGGGGCGGGGGACTTTGACGGCGACGGGCTGCCCGACCTCGCGGTGCTCAACCCCGACGCGGGGCTGCCGGGGCCGGGGGCGGGGGGCTGGCCCTTTGTGAGCTGCGCCCCCAGGGCGCCGGAGTGGCGCGAGGGCGCGTGGCGCTGCCCCCAGGGCTCGTCGCCCGTGCGCTGGGGCGGCGTCCCCGAGCAGCTCTACGCCGTCCCCCCCGAGTGCGTCAGCCGCGCCGGGGTGGGCGCGGTGGACATCTACCCGGGGCGCGCGCGGGGCGACTGGAGCGCGCCGTCGGAGGCGGGGGGGGCGGGGCCGCGCCCGGCGTGGAGCCTCTTTGGGGCGGTGGCGGGCGCGCGCGCGGGAGCGGCGCCGGAGTACGCGTTCACGTCGCAGACGCTCGCGGCGGGCTTTGACCTCAACGGCGACGGGCGCGCCGACGTGGCGGTGGGGGCGCCGACGGCGGCCTGGGGGGGGCGGCAGGGGGCCGGGGTGGTGCAGGTGTTCTTGGGGGCGGCGTCGCCCGACCCGCGCAGGACGCAGGTGCGCTGCGCCCCCGACCTCGCCGTGGGCGGCGGGGCGCTCAGGGGGGGGCTGGGGTGGGCGGTGGAGGGGCTGCGCGACCTCGACGGGGACGGCTGCGACGAGCTGCTCATCGGCGCGCCGGGCGCGCCGGAGCGCGACCCGTGGAACCCGTCGTGGGAGGGGCGCGTCTTTGTGCTCTTTGGGCACGGCGCCGCCTGCGCCCGCGGCGCCCCCGAGGCGCTCGCCCTCAGCGCCGGGCTCTACACCGGCGCCCTCGGCTGGGCGGCGGCGGCGGCGCCCGGCGGCGCGGAGGACGCGCGGAGCGTGGCGCTCTCGGCGCCCTACGCGCTCGCCAACGGCGTGCAGCGCGGGGTGGTGCTGGCGCTGTCGCGCGACGAGCTGCGCGCCGCCCTCGCCGCCCGCGGCGCCTCGCCCCTGCCGCCCGAGGGCCTCGGCGCCGCCCCCGCGCCCTACGCGCTCTCGCCGCGCTTCGACAGCCCCTGGGCGGCGTGGGGGGAGGCCACGCAGAGCGCGCTGTCGCTCGACTCCATTTTCGCCATCCCCAACTCCGCGTACGACTCCGCGGACCGCTTTGGGGCGAGTCTGGCGTGGGCGCCGCAGGGGGCGGGCGCGCCCCTCTTGGCGGTGGGCGCCCCCCGCCGCGACTACCCAGGGGCGCGGGACGCGGGGGAGGTGACGCTGTGGCGTGAGGAGGGGGGGCGCCTGGCGCGCGTTGGGCGCGCGGTGGGGCAGACGGCGCGTCCCGGCTCGCTGTTTGGTGTGTCGCTGGCGGGGGGGCGCCTGGCGGGGCGCGATTCGCTCGTGGTGGGCGCGCCGTTCGCGGACGCGCCGTCGCAGGAGGGGCTGGTGGAGGGCGGCGGGGTCTTCTTGATGGATGTGGAGGTGGAGTGATGTGGACCTGGATCGCTTGGCGCGCGGCTTGGGGCGCGGCTTGGGGTGCGGCTTGGGGCGCTGCTTGGCGCGCTTCTTGGCGCGCTTCTTGGGGCGCTTCTTGGGGCGCTTCTTGGGGCGCTGCTTGGGGCGTCTCTGAGCGCGTGACGCGCGCACGACGCTTTCGGGGGGCGGCGGCGC